>JAFYTT010000217.1 GCA_017558715.1 Clostridia bacterium
CGCTTTTGTTTGCATCCTGTGCATCTGACACAGGTGCGGACACCACCGTCACAACAACCGCCGCAGAAGGAGAAACAACCACGGCAGCCGCAGAAACAGAAGACCCCAATGACCGCTCGAACATCAAGGACAACCTGCCCGACAATCTCGATTTCGGCGGACGCACCTTCGCCATCTATGTCCATCCGGAAGCCGAAAAGTATTCGATCGGATCGGAAGACCATGTCGGTGACATCGTCAACGATGTGGTTGTCGCGCGCAATATGGCTGTGGAAGAACGCCTGAACATTGTTCTGGAACCGGAATTGCAGACAGCATTTGACGGCAGTGTTATTTCGACGATGATCACTGCAGGCGATGCATCGTTCGACCTGTTTACCGGATATCAGTATGAGCTGGCAAAGCTTGTGACCGGCGGCGGTGTCTGCAATCTTTATGATCTTGAGAACCTCGATTTTGATCAGCCGTGGTGGTGGGTCAATTATATGAGCGAGCTGGAACTGGGGGAGGGCTCCCGCTTCTTTGCAGTGGGTGACTATTTCCTGACAGCCCTTTCCTATGCGCGTACTGTGTTCTATAACAAGGACCTGTATGCAGAATATTATGACAATGCCGACGGTCTTTACGATATGGTTCTGGATGGCAAATGGACGCTGGATCAGATGTCGCAGATCGCACGTGAAGTTTATATCGATTTGAACAACGACGGCAAAACCGACGAAAATGACCAGCTCGGTTATGCAACCTATCTGACGATGTCTTCCGTCGACCCGTTTGTTTACGGTACCGACATCGAATTCAGCCGCCGTACCGATGACGGACAGGTAGAACTGACGATGATGCACAACGAAGCGGTTGCGCTGGCAGAAAAGCTGGTAGGCTTCTTCTGGCAGGCCGGCAGTATGTCGCAGTTTGCAAACGGCATGGAAAATGTGAATGTGTTCAGCCGCGGCAAAACGATGTTCCTTGGCAACGCCATGCTGGCAACAGCCGAAGACCTGCGCGATATGGACAAAAACTTCGGTATGATTCCGTATCCGAAATTTGATGAGGCACAGACGGAATACCGTTCTCTGGTTCACGACGGTGCGCCGATCGGCTTTGTCAACGGCTCCTCTGAAAATCTCGATATCGCTGGTACGGTACTGGAAGCGCTCAATGCCGAAACCTACCGCGCGGTGACACCCGTATGGTATGAAACCGCACTGAAGATCAAATATTCCCGTGACGATGCTTCTTCGCAGATGATCGATCTGATTCACGACAGCATTACCACCAACTTCATCTTTGCATACAACTATGCACTCGGTGATATCGGTATGATTTACCGCGATCTGGTCACAAGAAATTCGACGGATTACGCTTCTTCCGTGGAAAAGCGTGAGGCACGTGCGGTAAAGCTGCTTGACCGTCTGTATCAGTCGTTCTCGGAAAACTCGTAATGCGGAAAAACACAAAGCAATACCCAATACCCCTGCTCGTATACGGTATCGCATAAGAGAAACAATATCGACTGTATATGCTCGGGGCAAATACAGTCGATGTTTTTATAAACAGGAAAAAGATCAAAACCAATGAAACATTTGAAGAAATGGATATACATTCTCTGCGTCCTTGTGACGGTCATTCTGTTATTCGCTTGTACTGCCGACACTCCCGGCGATGTACAGAACGATACGAACACCGCTGCCGGATCGGGGAATGGATTGCAGTTATTTGAGGATGACGGTACATTCCGTTATACAATCATCCGCTCGCAGGATGCCGATCAGGATATCATTGCATGCTGCTCAGATTTCCTGACAGAGATGCGCCGGGCATTTGCGTCCGATGTCAGCATCAACGATGACTTTGTGGAGCGCTCGGCCACAGAGGAAGAGGTTACCCTGCGTTATGAAATTCTGATCGGTCATACAAACCGACCGGAAAGCGCGGAGCTGCTGTCATCGCTGAATGACGATGCATACAGAATTGCTGTTCGCGGAAATAAAATCATAATCGGAGGAAAAGGAGACAGAGGAACCATGGCAGCGGTACAGTATTTTACAAAGCACTATCTGCAGAACGGAGAACCGATCACAGCGGATCTTGACATACAGGGAACATACGAGATGCATCCGCTCGATTATGTTCTGGAAGACCGCTCTGACGGGGATGTCAATCCGCGTCTGGTCGAGACGACATATCCGACAGAAGATGTGGTTATTGCGGAGATCATCGTCACGGAGGATGGGTATGCGGTTGACAGCAGCGGCCGCGGCAACAGTACCGCCGGTATCCAGAAAGCGCTGGACGACTGCGCCCGTCACGGCGGTGGTACAGTTTTTCTCCCGGCAGGAACCTATTCCATTTCCGGACAGATTCAGATTCCCGCCTTTGTCACTCTGCGCGGTGACTGGCAGGATCCGGATGCGGAAAACGGTGCTGGCAACGGAACCGTGATCTTCGTCTGGGGTGACGGTGATGACGCTTATGCAGCAGACAAAGAGGTGACCACAGGGACATTTATGCTCGGCGGATCGGGCGGTGTTGTCGGATTGACGGTCTATTATCCCGAACAGTCTTTGGACGCGGTCAAGCCGTATCCGTTTACCTTCTATACCG
>JAFYTT010000218.1 GCA_017558715.1 Clostridia bacterium
CGCTCTATAACGGCGATATCGCAGGTGCAATTGCGCACTTCGAGAAGTCGCTGGAACTTTCCCCGTCTGCAAAGGTCGCATTTGAGCTGGAGCTGCTCAAAAAGTAATTTCCGAAAAATGATCAACGGTCTGCTGCAAGTGAAACCTTGCGGCAGACCTAAAATATTGGAGAAAACAATATGAAACGACGCTTTATCAAAAATCGGACGGCACACTGCGGTTTCTGGCACGTACCAACCGCGGATACTATGTCTTCTCCGAATCCTCCGACAATGGACAGACATGGACGGACGCACAGGAATATGAGCCTGCTCCAAGTACCCGCTGTTTTGTCGGGCGGCTCAAAAACGGTATGATCGCATATATCCGCAATGTGTCTGATACCGCGCGTACCGGCATGCAGATCAGTCTGTCATCTGACAACGGCGAAACCTTCCCCCACACACTGATTCTTGACGATCGCACGAATGTATCCTACCCCGATCTCGACGAGGACAAGGACGGCGTGCTCTACATCGTCTACGACCGCGAACGCGACAACCGCATCGGGCTGAACCGTGAAACGTGGACATCCACCGCCGCAAAGGAAATCATTCTTTGCCGTCTGACCGCGGAGGACATCATCACAGGACAGCTGTCCGAGCAGTCCTTCATCCGTCGGACTCTGAGCCGCGGCGGAAAGCATTTTGTCGAAATATAATCCAAACAAAAACAGGGATGCTGTCGCTTCATGACGTTTTGCATCCCTGTATCATTTTCATATTTACTTACGCGTTTTTCGCAAAATAGTTTGCAGCCTGCAGTCCCGCAATCGAACCGGCACGTGGGTCTTCCATGCCCTCAAACTCCACGGAAACGTATCCCGCAAAGCCCGATGCCTTGATTGATGCAATGATGTCAGCGATATCAAGGTCACCCTGACCGAGAATGGAGCCGCGCAGCATCGAATATCCCGATACCGTCGAGAACCAGTTACCGCTGTCGCAACGGAACAAACCGCCGACACCCGGAAGCACTGTCGTCTTGCGGATATAGAAGTCCTTTAAGTGAATCATATCGGCATACGGCAGGCATTTCTTCACTGCCGCTTCACAGCGCTCTTCCATGCAGGCAAAGTTGCCCGTGTCGACGACCATACGGAAATTCTTTCTGTCGACCGCCTCGATCAGACGAATCACTCGGTCGGAGCCGTTGACGTGGAAGCCATGGTTTTCAACGAGCGTTGTGATGCCGTACTGCGCCGCATAATCGGCAAGGGTACGGCAGGCATCGACCATCTGCGGAAATTCACGTTCAAAATCCGCCTGCGTATTGCTCTCAAGCGGACGGCGGAACGAGGAAACGTCGTGGCGCATCTGCGAAAGTCCGAGTTTTGCCGCGACATCAATGTGCAGCTTCAGACGCTTCAGTTCTGCCTGATAGGCATCCGCATCGGACTTGAGCAGATCGCCGAGCACCGCGTAATTGGACAGCGGCAAATCAAGTTCCTCCGACTTTGCACGGATCGCCGCGATCAACTCTTCGTTGAAGACGCCCGTCTGATCGTCCACGAGCGTAAACCCAAACGGAACAAGCTCGATGTGTTCCGCGCCCTGTTCTTTTGCAAATGCCATAACGTCGAGAATCGTCATCTCGCCGCTCTGCATCAAATTATCCATACTGTAGCTGGACAAACCGATTTTCATGTAGTATCTCCATTCTGTCCCACCCGGGGACGTATCATCGATGATATTGTAACCCGAAATCGGGAAATCCTATGCATAGCAACCGCATGCAGACGGATTTCCCGCATGTATTTCATTCAGACAATGCTTCTTTCGGTATCAAAACCGCGCATCAGAATTTCCCGCCTCCGCCGCCGTGAGAGCGTCCGGAAGAGGATGTATGTGTGCTTGAGCCGCCGCCTGAGCTTTCTGTTTGTCTGCGTACACGGCTGACATTGCGGTACAGGTACAGATCACGGGAATCCGTAATCCGCATGCTGTCCTGTTTCAGATAGCTGCCTGCACTCTGCTGACGTACGGATTTGAGCTGACCCTTCATCGATGCCGTTACAATAAACGCTGCGATCAGACCGATCACCACAGCTATCATCATCGCACCTGACGCATCGAACGGTTCTGCGCCGATATCAAACGGTTTCCCGTTTCTTGCCATCGTGATGTATTCATCACAGCCTTCAGCAAAAATTTCAAAAGCATCCGCATGATAACCAGATCCGAGATCAGACAAAAAACGATCGGCAAGGCAGTCGATGCCGTAATCCGTGAATGCGGTGATACCATATCCACAGGTGGAAATCCACCAGTCGCGGTCTTCCATACTGACCAGCAAAAGCACACCGTCATACGACGCGCCAAAGCCATATCCGTTGTAGTCATAGAAATCATCGGCATACGCCATCGGGGATTTGCCCTCAAGTGTATTGGTCGTGACAATGACAACATCGAGCATCTGACGCTCACTGATTTCATCCAACATCGAAAGCAGTGTGATTTCCTCACTGTCTGTGAGGAGATCGGCACCGTCGACCAGACGCGGCATAGAAGCGGCTGAAATCGCGGTTGTCATGCAAACGATGAGAATGAGTGAGAAAAGAAGAATTCCAAATTGCTTTTTCATTTTGTCTTCCCCCTTTTCTTATAACGCAAGCAGCCACTGCAGCAGATAACAAACTGCCGTGACACCTGCAAAAATCCCGAAGAACCACTTCCAGAATGCACCTTTGTCCAAAGGCAGATCACCGACGATCTTACCGGACTGTCCGTTGACCGCAAATGTATATTTTTTGCCGTTCCAGTCGGTATTCAAGAGCCATACAGGGTACAGTGCATATTTTGCCGTACCGTTGTTCAGCTGAATGTTCGTATGCTCCGGGATGACCGTGGAATACCCCGTTACTGTTCTTGCAAATGCCTGCTCCGTGCTCTGACGGATCCGTTCATTGGCACGGTCACGGCTGGTATCAGCATTTACGTCGTACTTATCGGCAAGATACCCTGCCAGATACGCCGTCTGAAAATCCACCGCATCGGCAAAGTTGAACGGCTCCAGCGACTCCATCATCGTATCGTCAATCTTTGTACTGCCGTCCACGGGGACATGTTCAAATGCAACCTGACCGCCGCGCACGACGGAAAAATAGCTGGTTTCCGTATAATTGTATCGGCTGTCGCTCCAATGACGGACGCGGCTTGCACGGTAACGGATATTGGCATTCGCATCGGCATCAAACAGCCAGAACGGCACATAGACACCTTTGACCTCTTCGATGTGGTTCTGATCTTTGAAAACCTTGGGCAGAAGACGCTTGCCGCTGTAATGACGGTTCAGCGCTGCAACTGCAGCCTTTTTATCCACCTTGAACGGGATCACGCAATCGGGTTTCAGATCGCCTTTGAACTGCCCCATCATGACAACGGGATTGTCGCAGAACGGACATGCCGTCGCACCGAGCGTTTCATCACCGACGATTTCACCGCCGCAGGATTTGCAGATGTAGACGCGCAGATGATCGGTCTCGCCGTCTTCCCATTCGCCGCCCGCATTGGTATCCCATTCCATACTGTCGTCGGTGTCCTGTTTGAGCTCATTGTCATACGACACAAGCGTTTCCATTTCAAATTCCGTATCGCAGTATGGGCATTTCATTTTCTGCAGATTTGCATCAAACGCAATCGCACCGCCGCAGCACGGACACTTATATTCTTGTAATTGTGACAAGTCAGACCTCCTGTTCTTTTCTTTCGCTTCTATGATAATCCCCTCCCACCCACATAGGATCGGGAGGGGATTTCTTATATCTGTCTTCTATCGAAATCAGAATCAGAGGATATCACCATTGTCAAACGGATCGCCGCATTCCGGGCAGAACTTCGGCGGCTTTGTGCCCTTTTCGGGTTCCCATCCGCACTTGTCGCACTTGTACTGCGGGACACCTGCCGGCTTCTTTGCGCCGCATTCGGGGCAGAACTTACCCTTGTTGACAGCACCGCAGGAGCAGGTCCAGCCTTCATCTGCAGGCTTGGGAGAACCGCATTCCGGGCAGAATTTTCCGGTTGCAGTCGCGCCGCACTTGCAGGTCCATGCATTGGCCGGCTTTTCCTCGGGCTTCTTGGCACCGCATTCCGGGCAGAACTTGCCCGTTGCGGTTGCACCGCATGCGCACTTCCAGCCATTAGCTGCTGCGGGCGCGGGTGCTGCCTGTGCCTGCTGCTGTTGCCCCATTGCAAACAGGTTCTGCGCGTTATTGCCGCCGGCATTCATCGCCATACCCATGCCCATGAAGCCCTGCATTGCGCCGCCTTCGTTTGCTGCAGCCGTTCTCATCGCGTCAGCCTGTGCGCCGACCAGACGGGAACCTGCAACCATCGGGTTCATCGTCATCGCATTTTCTTCCCACTCGGTGATCTTCTTTTTCTGCTCTTCCGGAATGGTCAGGGAGTTGACGTTGAAGGAGAAGACTTCCAGACCGCGCTTCTCACCCCAGTCGCGGTCAAGCACTTCGTTGAGTGCATCGCGGATGTCAAAGGTATGTCCGGGGATTTCGTAGTACTGAACACCTGCCGCGGACAGCTTTGCAAGTGCCGGCTGGAGTGCGGTGAGCAGTTCGGATTTCAGAATCGAGTCGATTTCGGAGCGGTCAAAGCTCTGTGCCGCATTGCCGCAGACGTTGGTGTAGAACAGCATGGGGTCGACGATCTTGTAGGAATATTCGCCGTTGCAGCGGATGTCAACGGACAGCTTAAATCCGAGCTCTTCGTTGACGACAACGCGGAAC
>JAFYTT010000219.1 GCA_017558715.1 Clostridia bacterium
GGTGCAGGCGGAACCGGACGATGCCTGGATACCTTCTTCATCGAGCATCAGAAGCAGGGATTCACCCTCAATGCCTTCAAAGCAGAAGTTGACCGTACCGGGAACACGCTTTTCGCGGTCACCGTTAAGACGGCTGTGCGGAATTTCGGAAAGACCTGCGATGAGCTTATCGCGCAGAGGAATGATCTTTGCGGCAGCCGTTTCCATAGTTTCCAGTTCTTCCTTCATAGCAGCAGCCATGGCAAGGATCGCGGGAATATTCTCCGTACCTGCACGCTTGCCGCGTTCCTGTGCACCGCCCTCGATTAAGTTGGTCAGAAGCATTCCGCGTTTTGCATACAGAACGCCGACACCCTTGGGACCGTGGAACTTATGCGCGGACAGCGACAGCATATCGATGTTGTCGTCCTTGACGTTGACGGGGATATGGCAGACTGCCTGAACAGCGTCCGTATGGAACAGGACACCTGCTTCACGGCAGACCGCGCCGATCTCACGGATGGGCTGAACCGTACCGATTTCGTTGTTGGCATACATAACGGTAACGAGTGCGGTATCGGGACGGATGGCTTCCTTGACCTGTTCTGCCGTGATGACACCGTTTTCGTGAACATCGAGCAGGGTGATCTCAAAGCCTTCCTTTTCGAGCTTCTTCAGCGTATGAAGCACAGCATGGTGCTCAAACGCGGTGGAAATGATGTGCTTTTTGCCTTTCTTTGCACCGTAGAATGCGGCAGAACGGATTGCCTGGTTATCAGCCTCAGAACCGCCGGAGGTGAAGTAGATCTCACGTGCGGAATCAGCACCGAGCATTGCCGCGATTGCCTCACGTGCACCTTCAAGCGCTTCTTTTGCTTCCTGACCTGTGGTATGGAGGCTGGACGGATTGCCCCAGACACGTTCCATCGCGTCAATCATTGTCATTTGTGCCGCCCGGGACATTTTTGTCGTTGCGGCGTTATCAGCATATACATACATATCGGATATTCTCCTGTAGTTTCCATTCAAATTGCTTGTAAATATAGGATTTTTTATTCCCTATCGTTTACGTAGGAATTATATCATATTGTGTCGTTTTTGTCAATACATAATCCCTACTTTCAAAGTAGGAATTTGTAAACAATTCGTGACAGATTCAGATCCTTCGCTCCAAAATATCACGGATGGTCACTCCGGACAGAAATTCATCGATGACCGCATCGAGCTTCTGCCACATCGGCAGCGTCAGACAGCCGTCGGCGTGGACACACTGCCCGTCCGAACAGGTATCCAGACACGATACCGGGGCGAGAGAGCCTTCGGTAATCGCCATTACCTCTGCAACGGTGATTTCTTCAGCGGGCTTTGCAAGACGATAGCCGCCATCCTTGCCGCGTGTGCTCTTGATGAGTCCGCCGCGATTCAGCAGTGCCGCAATCGATTCCAGATATTTCAAAGAGATGTTCTGACGCTCCGCAATGGCTTTCAGCGACACACAGGTACATTCCGTGTCCTCACAGGCACACATCTGCGCCTGCTGGGCAAGATCAATCATCGTCTGCAGTGCGTATTTTCCCTTGGTGGAGATCATCATATCACAACATCGCTCCTTTTCCTTTGGATTACATCTATATTATACCACATAATCCCTATTATTTCAATAGGATTAGTAGGATTTCAAATTTTTCCGCTCTTTTCTCAAAAACTCTTGATTTCCGCGCCGATTTATAGTATCATTATTACAACAAAAACAGTCTGTAATACACAAAAACCAAAAAGAAAGGCATCGAATATGGCAATCTGGTATATTGATCCGACACAGAACAACCCCAGCGCCGACGGTCACAGTGCCGAAACCGCGCTTCCTCATGCATCCGGTGTGCCCCTCTCCCCCGGCGACACCATCCTTTACCGCCGCGGATGCATCTACCGTGAAATGTTCCGCACAGAAGCGGGTACACCCGACGCACCGATCACGTACGGCGCATACGGTGACGGCGACAAGCCCGTTTTCTGCGGCTCACTTGACGCATCTGACCCTTCCGACTGGGAAGAAATCCGAGAAAACATCTGGCGTTACCGTCATCCGACGATGGGCGATGTCGGCAATATCATCTTCACAAAGAAGTCCGATGATGTCCGTCCGTGGAACGCACTTGCACCGCACGAACGCAATGCACGGCTCGACGGTGCGACGCTTCGCTGGGAACGCGATGGTCTATGCGCACAGGGTGACTTCTGGGACAGCCGTTTCGGCGAATCCAACCATCCTAAGGAAGTCCCAACCGAACAGGAACTGCTTCTCTATTCCGTTGGCAATCCTGCGGAAGTATACGAACACATTGAGCTTGCGCACTGGGGCGGTCGGCGCATCGGCTGGCTGAAGAGCAACATCATCATTGAAGACATTGAATTTTTCGGATCGGGCGTTCACGCGCTGGCAGGCGACCATGCCGACAATGTCGTTGTCCGCCGCTGTATGTTCCGCATGATCGGCGGCTGTGTATGGAGCCATGATTTGTTCATTCGGTTCGGCAACGCAGTTGAGTTCTGGGAATCGGGCAACGATATTCTGATTGAAGACAATGATTTCTACGGCGTTTACGACTCCTGCGTGACCCACCAGGGACCGGGTGAGAAGACAATTCCCGCGCGCAATTTCATCTGCCGCCGCAACACGTTCAACACCTACGGCATGGCGGCGTTTGAATACCGTGACAAAATGATGATCGACTCGGAATTCACCGACAATCTCTGCATCAATGCCGGATGCGGCTTCCCGATCTACGGTGAAGTCCTTCCCCGCCGTTCCGAGATCTGGCCGCAGCCGATGGGACATCACATCTTCCTGTGGCGTATCGAGCATGCGACAGAGGGCGGTTCTCTCGTCATCGCACGCAATACCTTTGAGTCCGCACCCATCGGTGCCGCGATCTACTCGATCATCGCACCGGAAGCCGAGGCACAGATGTCGGTCTGCGACAACACCTACAACACGGAAAACCCCGATCTGCTCTGTCATGTGGGCGGTATTTCCTACAACAACATGCACAAGTACACGATTGCGACCGGCTGGGATCTCGATGACGATCCCGACATGGCGCAGACCTGGATTGCGGGGACGAATTCATAATACATGTTCCGTTTGCGGCAAAATATCGATCCATTTTCTTGCGATTTTGCATTGATATTTTGCCGCAGGTCGAATGATTTCAAAATTCCATACGAAATACAAAGTACCGAGGCGTTTTGACCTCGGTACTTTTTTCAATAGCTTTGTGATTCAGAAAATATAATCCGTCACGCAGTCATACCAATGGACATATGTCTCGCCGTTGACCGTCAGACGTTCGTTGTCGGGAAGCAATTCTGTCCACAGCTTACCGTAGCGGGAGAATGCCCAGTCGTTTTTGTTGAATCGGCGCCAGAGAACGGTACGGCCGTTTGGGTCGATATAGGCTTCTGAAAACACTTCGTTTTCAAAGTACTCCATCACACATAGTGTGTCATAAGAATTTCCGCCAATCCGAACAGTATATCTTCCCACAACATCTATGACATGTTCCGCCGATGTTAAAACAATGTTATCTCCGTCACGCCGAATGTTACCGCGCGGAATCAAATGCGTTTCTCTTCCGCAATTATTTTCGCCATAGCCCCATTCGGCAGTAAAATCATCACCGTCGAGAAAAGTCAGCAGATGCTTTTTGCCATCCTTGCCGACATAGTATTCACCAAGCCATCGACAATGTGTCTCCGTCAACTGCGCATAGTAAATGTGTTCGGGTGTATCATCTGCCCAGTCATTACAGATATTCTCAAACTTTGTCGTGATTTCAACACCTTCCACACCATGAATTTCGATTTCTCCGGTGACTTTGGATTGTACCCTTTCGGTCACACGACGTTCCGGCATATCATAACTTGCCCAGTTGATTGACGCTCCGACACGCGGAACGATGAACCAGTTCGGCAATTCTTCAAATACTACAGGAAATACAGGTGCATCTGTTGCTTCAATTTTATATTCCGGCAAATAATCAGGTAATTTCATCATATTCGTTTCTCCTTCTGTTCTCGGTTTATACGGA
>JAFYTT010000220.1 GCA_017558715.1 Clostridia bacterium
GGACCTGCGAAGATCGACGGTTCGGTCGATGCATCCCATGTAAATTCGCCGGGTTCTGCGCAGAATTCGACGATCTTGCCCTGCTCGACGATGATCATTGCCTGACCGTCCGCAACCGCGATGACGGAGCCGTTGGAAATCAGATTTTCCTCACCCTTTGTGTTGGAGGATCTGCCCGACGTACGCTTCTGACCTTTCACCATCAGTGTGTTCATGTCCAGCGCGTCACAGTAGAAGAACTCCTTCCATTGATCGGCAAGTACGCCGCCTGCTGCGCCAAGTGCTGCTTTAATAAGTCCCATAATTGTTCTCCTTTATGTAGTTCGTTGTTTTTGTAAGTCTATGAAATTGCTGTAAGTTTTTTGAAAAACACACCATCCCGTTTTCAGCGGATGATCAGTCTGCCGCTGACACTGCGGTCAAGATTTTGATGCTCTGAAAGGTATTCCTCCAGGATTTCCTGGCTGTTTGTCGCAACCATGCGGGGTTTGCCGTTCTGCGATATTTCCTCGATCGATACTGAATACATCGCTTCGAAATTTTTATAGTGAAAGGACTGGATGCCGACTGTGTAAATATGGTCGTCATCAACAGGCATCTGATGAAAGTCAAACTTGCTGAAGCTGTGCGTACTTCGTTCATACACAACCTCAAGTCCGTCAGAGAGCTGATAAAACTCTGTATGTCCACCATCCAATGCTTCATCCCGCAGCATATACAGGATCATCCGCCGGAGTTGTGCACCGGTGATATGACACATATATATTGGATCGCTGTACGGGAAGCATTCCGCAAGATCAGAAAGAAGCACAATGGGACCCAGTTCGGTCGTTCGGACACTGCCGGAGCCGAGAAGCATCATATCCATGCGCAGGCTGTTCTTCAGAATATCGGCGAACAGTCCCCCAAGTTCTGTTTCCCGATAGCGGGACGGATGCGTGAGCTGTCTCTTGAAGCGGGTGATCATACGCTGATATTTTTCGTCGGTCTGCGTCTTATAGTAGGAAATAATTCCTTCCAGAGCAGCATCTCTCGGACAATGATCAACATCGATCGGAATACATTGCCATCGGTAATCACTGACACAGTTGTTGTCTGTATCCACAATTATATCGAATCTTCCGATCTGATCCGTTCCCGTTCCGGCCTGTACGATCAGAATATCGTTTACAATCTCGGGCTTTTCGATAAAGGTATGGGAATGCCCGCCGATGATGATATCTACACCCCATGCCGGATCAAGCAGTTCTGCCAATGCCTTGTCTTCTTCAAATCCAATGTGGGTCAGAAGCACAGTAAGATCGATATCCATGGCATGATACGCATTGCATATCCTGCCAACTTCCTGACTTGCTTCATGTACATCGACGAATGAACCGATCAATCCTTCGTTTCTTGTCTGGTTGATGATATCCTCTGTCAGAATTCCGATAAACAAAATCTTCATTCCGTCCATTTCGACGATATGGTATGGCTTGAACAGACGCGCATTGTTGGTCCTGATGTGCAGATTGGCGTTGATGATCGGGAATTTCGCGCACTTTTCCAGGAACAGCAGATGTGCAATGCCGTAATCCGTTTCATGATTGCCGATCGCAACCACATCAGGAGACAGCATATTCATGATTTCAATGGTGGATACGCCGCGAAATTCGGAATCAATGACCGAACCGCGGAACATATCTCCGGCAATGCAATAGATCGTATTAGCCTCCTCACCGCGTGTCCTGTTGACATAACCGGACAGTCGGGATACGCCGCCGATCAGTCGATCATCCACATTTTCAGCCAAAAAATCTCCGTGAAGATCGTTGGAATGAAGTATCGTCAGTTTTTTATTGTTGTCTGCCATTCGGCATTCCCCTTTCATTTATTCGAATTTCGCTTTGCGATCAGCTTCACATTGCAGAAATACCTTCACTTCATAATTGTTTATAATCTGCTCATAATACCGTTCCGGTAACAGATTTGCAAATTCCTCAAGCGTACATCCCGGATAATATTCCTTTGGCATTGGTCAATCCAGCGATGCGCCACCGTTCGAGCCGGCCGAGATGCCGGTGGTGAAAATATCGATGAGAAGATCCATCGTGCCGTCTTCGTAAAAGCGCAGTATCAGCTTGGTACTCTCGTCATGAATCTCGTCCCGGTACCATCCGAGTTCGATATTTTCCGGCAGAAAACGCAGTCCGTACTCCTGTGCGAACGCATCGCCATATGAACCGTATGCAGCATGTATAAGCACATTGTTCGCGTGAAGGAGCGTTTTCAGACTATCGGTCCTCTCAATGCGGGTCAGAGATTTCGGCAGATACAGCTTTTTCATGCCGGAAAACTGGTCGAGCACACCTGAATGAATCTCCGTGATTCCATCTTGCACGGTCACCGTGGTGAACGGCTCCTGCCAGTTTTCGACAGGATTCCATAACTCGGTATCACCTCGGCAAATGATGCCATTGCCGTGAATTTCAAGATTACCCCCGTCCCGGTCGATAAAAACCAGTCCCTCATGATTTTTGGAATAATACATGAATTTTTCCTCTTTATTTCAGCACGGGCATACCGTTTTCGCCGACAGTATAAACTTCCTCCTGCTCCGGTGTATCCCGATTGTCCAGTCGGAATCCGTACGGATCCGATGGGACAATAAAGGAATCCGGGAACATAAATCCGGGACAAGCATTGATTTCGCCGACTTTGGTATATCTGCCGCCCGATGCATCAAATACCAGCAGACGCATATCGCGGCTTCCCTCTTCTGTTTGTTCACAGAACAGATAGAGATAATGACCGTCATCCGCCGTTTTTACATAATAAGGATGATATGCGTATGCAAAAAGATCCTCACTGTAGTAATAACTGTCTATGTCGGTATACAGACCAAATGAACCGTAGCCGATACCTTCATCACCGACAAAATTCATACTGTTGATTTCTTCCAGATCGGGTTCCGCGTCAAGATTTGTAAAATAAGGCAAGTTCTGTGCAAGCGCTGTGATGTATGCCGTCGGCTCACCGAAATATTTTTTAACAAATACTTCGGGATGTTCTGTAAACGATACTGTTGCTGTCTGATTTCCGAAACCCGCATCGCAAAGATCCCCGGGCATGAAATAAAACGTCACGCCGTTATAGTCGAGCGTCCAGCTGATGCCATCCTCCGGTGTCTCGGCGAAATAATCTTCCACCGCTGTTTCCGAATGATATTCACCTTGCCAGGTATACCGGTTCAATTCTTTCTTGATAATCTGTATTACGCTGTCCATATCGCAGATTACGTCGTTCAGCGCAAGCTCGCATCCTGTTTCCGCATCCAGATTGGTTCCGTGGAATGCACGGTAGCCCTCAATAAATCCATAGTCTGCATAAGAATCCGAGAGCAGGCTGACAACCAGACTATCTGCACGGCGAACCAGAATATCAAGAGACGAGACCTGCTGTCGGAAGTATTCGGTTCCGCCCGCGGAAAGCGATTCCTTTGCAAAGCCGATCAGATTGTCAAACTCATCGTCCATGGATCGTTTTTCCATGGCTGCGTTCTGTTCCAGTGTTTCGGCCAGAGCCGGAAAATCACCAATATCATCCGCATGCAGAGTCACACATGCGTACCTGTTCTGTGCCAGAAGCAAAGAGGTTTCCGCATCATACTCCTTGTTGGAATGATATGACTTTATGAGGGTCAGAAAACGGAGAGGTTCCGTTTCTGTTTCTGTATTTGTTTCGGGGACTGTCGCAGCCGAAGCATTTTCCGTCACACATTCCAGTTTTACATCATGATCCGGCATTGTAAAACGAATGATAAAATACCCCTTTTCATTGTCATATTCCACATTTAACAGTTTTTCACCGTCCAGACGGAAGATATAATTGGTATCCGATGCGGTTATAGGATAATATAAAACAACTTCTTTTCCAGCATGATAGGCATCCATGGCACCGTCATACATCGATTTTTCACCGCAATAATCCACCGAATAGGTTTGTGCTGTACATCCAAACAGCATACACAGAAGTGCTTCCAGCAAAAGAACGGTATATACGACTTTTCTTCTCATATCATGTTCCTTTCTAATTATTTGACAGGGCGGCAGAACACATCATTCCATCGCCCTGTCATTTATCTTTTTCATTTGAGAATCGCGTTTGATACCACGGCGACGTTTACTTATTCACCAGCATAAGTGCCGCATCCGCCTTGGCAATCCATTCAGTTCTGTCACCGTACTGCATTGTGTTCAGTGCATCCGCGGTTGCTTCCGCCTGTGCTTCGTCCAATGTACCGTCCTTGACTGCCTTCACAGCATCTACAACCGATTTCGCTGCATTGATCTGCTGCTTCCAGGTATTGCCTATGTTGCGCAGGGTCTTCTGAATACCGAACAGGGTATTGAAGTACTTTTCCATGTCTTCATATTCGAGAGCGCGGACTTCCAGACGCACCTCATACATACCGGGTGTATCGCGGAAGGTCAGGATACAGAAATGCTTGGTTTCCATCTTGCCGTCAGAATTCTTGACTTGCTCGGAAACGTAATCGTATCCGTACAGATCGGCAATGCGATAGACGCAGGCGATGGTGGATTTGCCAAAGAGAAAGACCTTGTAGCGGTTTTCGGTGAGAGCAATCAGCCCTGTGGACTTGGACACATACAGTTCACCGTTCTTGCCGAATCGCTTTAATTTTTCTTCTTTCTTTTTGGTTTTCTTCAGCGGTACGAAAAGCTGATTCCATGCTTTTGTACCGAACTCCACCTGTTCGATATGAGATTTTACCGAATCGAGCGTTGCTTCGACCTTGTTGAAAATCTTCATGCATTTTTTCACGCAGACCTTGCGGCAGATGAAATTGCCATCCGCCAGTTTTTGTTCGGAGATCAGACCAACCTCCGCTCCACAGATTGCACAAGCATGCTTTGCCATGATAATTCCTCCTGTATATAGTATTATTTATTATATTGTTTGGTGGTACTTATGCCCACTTATCCTCTGACTTCGGCAGTCTGATGTCAGAAAGGCACTGAATGTCGTTTAAAAACCACTGACCGGTGGATGGCTTCTTCCTGAGTTTGATGTTTCTGGGATTGTCAGCACCTCCGCTTGTCACATACAGCGTTGCCCAGTTTTCGTTATCAAAAGAATACGGGTTTTCGATGACGGAAATGACATACGGTATGTTCGGTGTATAATCGTTTTCCGGCGTTGCTCCTTCAAAGAAAGATCGCACCTTGTATTCCTTGCCTCTCAGACGATCTTGTAAAAAGCTTTTTTCGCTGGTGCTGAAGTCGTCAGGGCCTTTCAGCCACGACAGCATCGCATAAGCGGTTTGGGGGTCGGATTCATATCTGCTGAGCGCAAGAATCGTCAGCGCAGTCGTTTTGAAAGCGGTATCCAGCTTCGCATCGGGAAGTGCCCTCAACGCCTCGAGTGTTTGCGGCAATGCGTCAAATGTGAATGTTTCGGTGTGATTTCTTCCTTTGCCGATGTTCTGTACAGCAGTGTTCACCGCTTTGTTTACAGCTTTTCTCGACTCTCTCTTCAGTGCAGAAATTGCCGCTTGTTTCAGTGAATCAAAAATACTCATTTTCTGTTCCTCCTATTTCGTTCTTTGATCATGCTGCTGATTCATCCGATGTATGGGACGCCCACAGTGCGGGCAGAACCTTGCATCCGCAGTCAGTACCGTACCACATCCCTCACAGCATCCGTGCTGTCGTCTGTAGTGATCATACAATGTTTCTCTCGTCAAAAAGGCTCCGCAGCTGCGGCAGAAAAATGAACCTTTTTTCGCAATCTGACCGCACTTGTGACAGATTTTCATTTTCTTCATCACATTCGGGCCAAACCCGTACTGTTCCAGATTCCGGAAATGGATTTCCGTTGTCATTTTTCGCTCTCCTCTCCCCCGTACACGAGCTTATGTCCACAGACGGGACATTCCCCGGACTGCTTTTCGATTTTGATGCCGCAGTTTTTACAGTAGTTCGGTTCTGCCTCATAGGGCGCACATTCCACACACTCCAACACATCCGCGTTGTAAGCAGCATCGATGACCCATCTCCCGCATTTATGACAGAGATTAAAACAGCGCCTGCCGACCGTTTCCCATGCAATCCGTAACCCTTCCTCGGGCGTTTTCGCTTGAATCGGCTCGGTTGTACATGCCAATGCTCCGGACATCTCACAGTAAAACTTGTATCGGTACCCGCCGGTATCTGATATCATTTTGCAGGCAGCGGTTTTTTTGTCTTCCATAAGATCAGCCCTCCTGTCAGATCGGAAAACAAAAGGAATACGGTTTTTGACAAAATCACATTCCCTCTTGATTGAATCAAGAATTTGTGATATAATAGTAATATTAAATCGGGGCGGACTCTGTATCGTTGGCGCGCTCACAGAGTACTTATGCGTATGCATCACGGATGCATGCATAACGGGATACCCCTTTCGCAATTGGATGGACCACGGCAAGACCTATATCCCCTTCGGTATTCTTGCAAGTATTATTATACGGATTTTCACGCTTTTGTCCCTACCCGATTCGACCTGAATGGGTAGGAAAACCGAAATTTTTTCAAAATAGGGTGGGAATTCGGGTAGGAAAACCATACTGGAAGGTGGCATTATGAAAAAAACACTTGCATTTCTCCTCACTCTTACACTGCTTATGACAATATTGGCGGGCTGTTCGCATCAACAGATGCCGAGTCCTGCGGATCCGGTCACACTGAATATATGGCATGTTTACGGAAGTCAGACGATATCTCCGCTGAACACCCTCATTGATGAATTCAACCGTTCTGTCGGCCGCGAACATGGCATTACCGTCAACGTGGTGTCCGTCACCAGTTCATCTGCCATCGACGAAGCTCTTTCCGCATCCGCAAACAATGAACCCGGAGCAGAAGCCATGCCGGATCTGTTTACCGCGTATCCGAGGGTTGCAGAGATCGTCGGAAAAGAAAACCTTCGTCCGTGGGTTGACTATTTTACAGAAAATGAGTTGTCCGCTTTTCACGCAGAATTTCTTTCCGAAGGCTATTTCGGTGACCGGCTGCTCATGCTTCCCGTGGCAAAGTCTGCTGA
>JAFYTT010000221.1 GCA_017558715.1 Clostridia bacterium
ACAAAACACAAAACCATCGCAAGGACGGATCTGAGGTTCATGTTCATGGTGATTTTCCTCCATATTTAATAATCTTATCTCATGTTACGCATGAAATCTTTCTTCTGCGTATTTTGCCAGAACCCGCATAATTGCACAAATTCAGTTCATACGATTACATGGATAGTATTATTATAACATAAAACGCCCGAATTGTCAACTATATTTCGCAATATAATACTGAATTCAAGTCGAGGTGCTAAAATTAAAAGAATATAACGTCGCAAAACACTCCAAAATTCATCCTAGAAGAATATCAGTGAGAATACGAACCATCGTCTCCATATCCTCAACGCAGGCATATTCAAAACGGGAATGATAGTTTTCACCGCCGGTGGACAGATTCGGACACGGCAGACCCTCAAAGGACAGCCGCGCGCCGTCGGTACCGCCGCGAATCGGAACAAATTCCGGGACAACGCCGTTCTTTCGCATTGCATCCGCCGCACGCTCGACGATAAACATTTTGTCTTCCAACATCGCTTTCATATTGTAATAAGAATCGCGCATCGTCAGAATACAGGGATCCCCGCCGAAGATCGCATTCCACTTTGCGTTGACCTGCGCAACCGCCGCCGCGAGTACCTGTTTCTTATCTTCAAACAGTATCTTATCATGATCGCGGATGATATAGCGAAGCTCCGCATGCTCACAGTCACCGGACAGATCGGTCAGATGGAAGAAGCCCTCATAGCCCTCCGTACAAGCGGGGATCTGTTCTGCGGGTAGAAGTGCATTGATCTCACAGGCAAGCAATGCCGCATTGACCATCTTGTTCTTGGAGTCACCCGGATGGATTGAGCGTCCCGTGATGACGATCTCCGCACCCGCCGCGTTGAAGTTTTCATATTCGATGCCGCCGAGCGAACCGCCGTCCACGGTATATGCATAGTCTGCACCGAATCCCGCAACGTCAAACAGATCCGCACCGCGACCGATTTCCTCATCGGGTGTGAACGCAACCTTTACAATACCGTGCGGTTTTCCGGACGCGATCAGTGTTTCTATTGCGCAGACGATCTCCGCACATCCCGCCTTATCATCCGCACCGAGCAGGGTTGTGCCGTCCGTGACAATCAGATGCTTTCCGCGGTATTTCGCAAGACCGGGATAATCGCGTTCCGACAGGACAATGTTCTTTTCTTCATTCAACACAACATCACTGCCGTCATACAGCACTTCCCTTGCCTTGATCGGTGCATCGGCACACGCATCGGAGGTGTCCATGTGTGCAATCAGACCGATTACGGGACGTTCCTCCTCACAGTTTGCGGCAAGTGTTCCGTAGACATAGCCGTGTTCATCACAGAAAACCTCCATACCGAGTGCACGCAGATCGCGGTAAAGCCGTTTTGCCAGCTCCCATTGTTTATCGGAAGACGGACAGGTTTCCGACTGCTCACACGACATGGTGGGATACGATACATAATCCAAAAACAGTTCTTTTACGTTCATGATTCTCTTCTCCTATACTGCAAAAACCGTGCAGTACGGTCTGCACTGCACGGTCAAAAACTTATTCGTTGTTCTTGTTGACGATCGGAACAAAGGGCGTATCAACGGGTGCTTCGTCAGAGCCGTCAGCCGCCGGTTCCAGTGTTTCGGGAACGTCTTCGTTCTGTGCCGCCTCAGGTGCATGTTCTGCCTTCCATTCGCGGTACTTTTCAACCTGTGTAAAGCGTTCTTCACCGCAGGGCATTGCGCACTTGGACTTCATGTTGATGAGCATACCGTCCAGCTTCAGCTCACGGACCATCTTGATGATATCATCCAGCGGAACAACAGCAGCCTTGAACTGATCCTTGTCGGAAACAAATTCCATACCGTTGGTGAAAACCGGCAGGAAGTTCTTTTCGATGACTTCTTCTTCCGCAGCTTCCGTCTTAGCAGCTTCTTCTGCACCTTCAGCCGCTGCCGCAGGCTTCTTCTGGGACATCTTGATCATTGCGGGAACAACCTTACCGTCGGGCATTGCCTTGGTCGGTACGAGGAAACGTGCATCGGAGAGTGCTTCGACGAAACGGCTTTCCATAAAGGACAGTGTTCTGGTTACTGCTTCCTTGAACTTTTCGGGATCGGTGCGGTCGATGTTGTTCGGTGTGCGCAGGAACTGGAACAGGTTGGTCATTGCAAAGTCAACATGCGGGTTGCCGTAGATGAGATTGTTCTTCTGACCGACGTAATCCTTGTGCTTGACAATTTCCTTGATCGGGATCATGCCCTGGCGCTTTTCCGCATCAAAGAACATGATGAGCGGATAACCGAGCACCTGCAGTTCGTGGAAAACGGACTTTTCATTTTCCTTGTTGAACTGATCGTGTGTGAAGTGGGAAACGAGCAGCGGGATGTTTCTCTTTCTGTACTCGTTTGCGAGCTCCATTGCCAGAGCCTTGTCTTCGAACATCTGCAGGAAGCTGTACTGGAAGACATACGGCTTGTTGGTTTCGCCGCAGAACATGCAGTAAAGCTCATCGGCAGCCAGCATACGGCTGATCATATCATTGCGGCGCTGTTCGTTGCGTTCCTTGCGGTAGCGAACGTACTTGCCGTAGTCGATGGACTCAACACGGTCCTTCTTGCGGACACCTTCGCTCTCGCCGAGCAGACGGTCGGTCGGGATATCGGTACGAAGCTTCTGTGCCAGCTCATCGAGTTTTTCCAGGTCGGTATCCTTCCAGTTATATTCTTCTTCGGTCAGACCGAACAGCGCCGACGGATCGGTACCGGGCGTCCAGGTCTCCGGATCGGTCATAATGATGTGGGTCGGGTCAATAACGCGCATAGCGAAGTCTTCTGCACCGACAGGGCCGGCAAGACCAACGGAATATTTCAGTTCGTCATTGACATAGGTTGTTTTGAATCCGATTTTCATAGTTTCGATGTATCCTTTCGGGGGAATTTCTCAATATTGTATCTATTATAACACAACTCTCACAAAATTGCAAATGTTTTTGCAAATCTTTTTGATTTTTCGTGAAAATTTACGCTTTATTATCAATTTTGACGCATTGACAGCAGTTTTTCCGTCAGAATCTGCGGCATCTCGCCGAAATCGCGCTCGTTATTCACAATGACATCCGCCCATTTCTGCGACGGCACGGAATATTCCGCCTCTCTGTAGCGCACACAGGCAAGGTAATATCCGCCGATAAACTCAGGCGTCTGCCCTTTGAGCGTAATGTTGCGGCAGATACGGCGGTAAATACGTGTTTCGATTTCAGCCCAGACAAAAATTTTATAATCCAGACGTGCTCTGACCTCGTCAATACAGAAAATGAATGCACCGTCCGCAATGATAAAGTCAAGGTCTTCTCTTGTACACAGTTCATCGAGCTCCGCACACATACCGGCGGCATCGATGGAGGTTGGGTGATTCCAGTCGGGATATTCCTTTCCGTCCAGCGGCGATACAATCACGGGAAGCTCTTTTTTATAATATTTATCGGCATTGACAACAACAGCATTCGGCAGCATCTGGGCAAGCATCGCGGAAAGTGTGGATTTGCCCGATCCGGACGGACCGGAAATACCGATGACAATGGGTTTACGACTCATCAGAGGTTTCCTCCTTGTGTTCGTGGTGTTCATGATCGTGATGATGACCGGAACGCTCGTGGATGGACTGCATCTTCTCACGTACCATCACACGTTCCTCGGCGAGCTGGCTTTGCAGCTGTAAGGGCGTCCATTCGCGGTTGGTCTCCGTCAGCATCGCCATCAGCGACGGGCGGGAAAACTTCGCGGCTTTCGCTTCGTTCAAAAACTTCTGTACTGCCGCCATTGTCATATTGGCAAACAGCAACATCGGTTCGGCAAGACCGCCCTCTGCGGCAATTCCTTTGGCTTCATCCATGCCGCACAACACGCCAATGGTTTCGCCGTACATCGCCGGATCGGCTTTGACAAGCTGAATGCCGTTGCGGATGCAGATGATCCGAAGGGAGGTCATCTGCTTGGGCTGTAATTCAAAAGTCAATAACATCGGCTGATTGGGATTCATAAGGATTCCTCCTCCTTCTGTGCGTTATCGGCACTTCTCTGTACCGCAACATAGTCCGCTTTTGCCGGCTCCGTTACATCGTCCGACGGGAACACAATGCCGTTCTGACGGCGGACCTCGTCGATGATCTCCATCTCAATAACGGAATTTTCAAGATATTCGTTTTCAACAAGTCCCTCACGGCACAGACGCGCAAATTCCGCAAGCTCGAAGATCATATTGTTTTCCACCGTTTCAAACGGCACGTCTTCCTCCCACTTACCGGCAGTTCCGAGGTTGGGCGAGCCCTTGTGGTAAATGATGCGCATATCGGTCGGCATCGTGATCTTACCGACAGCAAGCGTTGCATCCTCACCGACAAACAGGTTGGGCGTCACCGATTCCGTGATCTTGGAGTAGGACAGCTCCGCCTTCATGTCACCGTAATCGAGCAGAACGTGACCCGAGCCCTCAAAACCGTTGTGAAGCAGTGTGGACATGGACAAAATCCGGCGCGGTCTGCCGAACAGCTTTGCTGCAATGTGTACGATGTAAACGCCGATATCCATAATCGCCGCGTTGGAATAGGCGGGATTGAATGCATTCTGAATGTCGCCTGCCTTGAACTTGTCATAACGGGACGAATACTGATTGAAATCGAGTACGACACGACGCAGCTTGCCAAGTTTGGGAAGCTGTTCTCTGACAAGCGCAATGCACGGATCAAACGACGGGCGCATCGCTTCCAAAAGGACACAGCGATTTGCCTTTGCCGCGGCAATCATTTCGGAAAGCTCACGGGAATTGGTCGCAATGACTTTCTCACACAGAACATGCTTGCCTGCATTCAGTGCACGAATTGCCTGTTCCGCATGCGCAAAGTTCGGACTTGCGATATAGACGGCATCGATTTCATCGGACGCAAGAAATGCATCGTAATCGGTGAACACATGCGGAATGCTGTGCTTTTGGGCAAACGTGTCTCCCGTCTGCTGTGCGCGAGAATAGACCGCTGTGACGTTCACGCAGTCCAGTGTCGCCGCGGCATCCGCAAGCCAGTCACTGACAAAATTGGTGCCGACAATACCGATTCTGATCGGGGTTTTATCATTCATCATGGGATTTCTCCTTTATTGCAATATCATACCATTTTATTATATCCTAAATTTGTCCGAAAATCAAGCATCGGCGGAAAATATGCACCGCATTTTCCCCTCTCCGCCGTATTTTCAGCAAATTGCCAAAATACGCGATGGTATTTTCGTATACTTTGCCCATAGAAAATCAAGGCATTTCGCGCTATAATAATGAAAAAATGACCGTTTTGGAGGTTTACCATGGGAGCTATCTTTTCCGCACGCGAGATTACTGCAGATGCTGTTGTATCCCGCACCGATTTCCGACCGTTTCTGATGGAGGACTTTTCTATTCAAAAGCTTCTGGCACCGTATGGCGAAGCGTTTGTCACACAGGCAGAGAAGATTCTTGATGAGCCGTATCCGCAGCTTTGTGCATCGATCTATATGCAGTTTGTCAGAAACGGAAACCGCTCCAACTATGAAGCGCTGTATTTCCGCCGCCGTTCGATGCTGACCACCTTTGCCATGGCAGAGCTGTACGAAGGCAAGGGACGGTTTGTTGACCGAATCATCGACGGGGTGTGGTTCATTATGGAGGAATCCACCTGGATCATTCCCGCGCACAACTGGTCAGGCAAGCCCGTAACCGGGGGTGTTGTTTCCCTGCCCGATTCGTTTTCCGCCTCCGATGACGGCGACGACATGAAGCACATCGATCTGTTCTCGGCAGGCACCGGCGGACAGATGGCATGGCTTTGGTATCTGACAGGTGAGATCCTCGACCGCGAAAATCCCGTCATCCGCAAACGGCTTTATTCTCAACTGCGAGACCGGATTCTCCATCCGTTCTATACCTACAACCACGACTGGTGGATGGGTACCGACGGCAAAACGCTCAACAACTGGACACCGTGGATCATATCCAACATTCTGACGGTCATCGCACTTTGTGAAGACAGCGACGACCTCCGCCGCACAGGCGTCTTAAAGTGCATGGAAATTCTCGATCGGTATATCGCGTTCCTGCCCGAGGACGGCGGATGCGATGAAGGTCCCGGATACTGGGGCGTTGCTGGCGGCTCGCTGTTTGACTGTCTGGAAGTTCTGTATGACTTGACCGAAGGTCAAATCAATGTCTTTGACGAACCGAAGATCCGCCGATTCTGTGAGTACATCATGAATGTCTGCATCAAGGAAGATCAGTATATCAACTTCGCCGATGCCGCATCGCGTCTGCACCCCGATTTCCGTATGATCTCCCGCATGGGCAGAAAGATCGCCTCCCCGCGCCTTTCCGCGTTTGCATCGACCATCATCCACGCCCCCGAGGTCTGTCCGCTCGCCGACGCGCAGTCCTACCGCTTCTATGCAAACCTTGCGGAACCGATTCCGCAGTCACAGGCATTTGCCCCGGCAAAACACACCTTCTTTGACGATTTACAGATCGCCGTTTCCCGTGAGATCACAGATAATGGTGTCGGAATGTTCTTTGCACTCAAGGGCGGCAACAACGCAGAATCGCACAACCACAATGACGTCGGACAGTTCATTCTGTTCGATGCGGGCATTCCGATCATCATGGATGCCGGCGTTGAGCAATACTGCCGCGATACCTTCAGCGACAAACGCTATACCCTGTGGGCAATGCGCGGCAATTATCATAACATCGCCAACATCAACGACGTCGAACAGCAGCCCGGCGGTCAGTATCGCGCAAAGGTACTCTCCTACTGTGAGGAAACAGGCGCAATGAAGCTTGACCTGACAGAAGCATATCCGACTGAAGCAGGCATTGCATCGTATACACGTGACGCTGTGCTTGCGGGCAGTACCGTAACCGTACATGATGCGCTGACACTGAAAGCTCCCGGTTATGCCGATTTCCATTATCTGACCGTGGATGAACCTGTCATCTGCGGCAATGAAATCCGTTTTGCATCAGGTCATGTCGCCGTATTTGATCCCGCACTGACCGCTTCGGTGGATTCCGTTGCCCTCGGCGGCGGTAAAATTGCCCGTGAATGGCGGCGCGAAACGATGTGGCGGATCACTCTCTCCACCAAAGACGGCATCACCGCATGTGAGCATACCCTGATCTTCAACAGAATTTAATCCGAACGAAAAGAGAACCTGTCTATGAACTACACCGAATTTGTAAAAGAAGTCTGTAACATCCTGTCCTTTCCCGCCGAAGCCGTTACCTGTTTTGTGGGGCTGGAAGGCAATCTTGCAAGCAATCCCGCGTTCGCCGAGGCACTCGAAGAACTGGTCACGCAGTTCTGCCGGGACAATACCACGCATCTTGGTGATATCATTCCCAAAGTGGAAGCACTTGCCGTTCAGCACGGTGAGAACCCCTATACGCTCGATCTTGTTTATATCATGCATTGCGCTTATTATACTCGTATCCGCTACAGAGAATCGGGACTGTCCGAGAAGCTGTTCTGGGACAGCATGACCGATCTGCGCTACAAGCTGCTCGAATGTATGACCTGCAAAAATGTCCCCGGTACGTTTGTCGCCGCATTGAAAGAAGGCTTTCTGCGGCTCGGTCGTTTCTCGCTCGGCAGATTCCAGTATGAACCCAACGGAATCTATCAGGGCGAGGACATGACACTGGAATGTGGATACACATTAACCAAAGGCGCACGCTATCTGAATTTCCACATTCCGAGCAGCGGGGTTCCTCTGACAGACGACGTGCGTCTCGATTCCTACCGACAGGCGTATGAATACTTCCGCGCATGGTCAGGCGGCGAGGTTGTCCTGCTCCATACCTCCAGCTGGCTTCTGAATCCTGTACACTACAAGATTCTGCCGCCGCACTCCAACATTCTGCGCTTCATGAACGATTTTGAGATCTATTCATCCGCCGAATCCGAGAAATTCGGCAATGCATGGCGTATCTTCGGTGCATATGCAGAGCTTCCCGTATCGGAATGGCCGGAGGACACCTCCCTGCGCCGCGCATTCAAAGCACACATTCTTTCCGGCGGCAAGAGCGGTCACGGCTGCGGCTTTATCGTCATGCACAACGGCAAAAATGTCACCCATCGCCCGGGATATTTTGAAAAAGCATAACCGATCACAAAATAAGCAAGGA
The DNA here is from genome assembly GCA_017558715.1 of Clostridia bacterium. Classification (GTDB taxonomy): domain Bacteria; phylum Bacillota; class Clostridia; order Oscillospirales; family CAG-272; genus RGIG3925. Next base: position 8,201 of record JAFYTT010000221.1, read on the forward strand.
CACGCCTTTTCTGTCAGGTGTGTCCTTGGTCTGTGGTTTAGCCGATATCAATGCGGCTCAGCTTTTCAAACAGCAAGTCTTCCTCGTCTGCCGTATCTTCCGCCGCTTCGATCTTCCGTCGGATCGCGAGCATGCGCTCATCGGTTTCACGGATGGTTTCCGCACAGAGCCGCAGCTCCTCTGCAATCGCCTCCTGATCGGGAATCTCCTGCTTATACTTCATCTGATGCTCAAGAGATGCCCAGAAGTCCATGGCAATCGTGCGAATCTGCACCTCCACCTTCATATCGATCTTGTGGTCGGCAAAGAACACCGGCACCGTGACGATCAGATGCAGAGAACGGTATCCGTTCGGCTTCGGTTCTGCGATATAGTCCTTTTTGCGCAGAAGTGTGATATCGTCCTGTTCCAGAAGCGCATCTGCAATCAGGTAGATATCGTCGATATACGAGCAGATCACACGGACACCGCCGACATCATGGATGTACTTTTCGATATTTTCCACCGACAAACCGCAGTTGTAACGTGAAAGCTTTTCTGCGATACTGGCCGTTGTCTTCAGCCGTGTGGAAATCGACGCTATCGGATTCCGACTGTAGCGCACCTTGAATTCCGTATTCAGAATATCAAATTTGGTCTGAATCTCCTTCATGGCGCAGGTATACATCATCCGCAGTTCCTTGTAGTCCACGATGATCTCCATAAACTGTCTTGCGCGTGTCTGCATCCATTTTGCTGCATCCGCATTCAAGGTAAGATCGGTACTCATTGCGAGTTCGCTTTTATCTGACATCTGCATATAGGTCACTTCCTTTTCTTTGTTGTCTTTAGTATATCATCCATTTATGGATTTGACCGAAACGAAGTGTGAAAAAAGAAGCAACAGGATGTAAATTTTTTTATTCTGCAGTTTTCTGTCGGTGTATGGACAAATTCATCGGAATATGGTATAATAAAGAAAACTTCACACAGAGAGGTTCCTTCATGAATGTCACCGTTATCGACGGACAGGGCGGCCAGCTCGGCGCACAGCTCGTCCGTGAAATCCATACACAGCTTCCCGCACTTTCTCTGACGGCCGTCGGTACCAATGCCGCCGCAACCGCCGCAATGCTCAAGGCAGGAGCCGCACAGGCAGCTACCGGCGAAAACCCCGTCATTGTTGCCTGCCGCCGCGCCGACGTCATTATAGGACCGATCGGGATTGTCATTGCCGATGCCATGCTCGGTGAGGTTACGCCAAAGATGGCAGCTGCAGTCGGTGCCGCCGATGCCGTGCGTATTCTGATTCCGATGAATAAATGCGAAACCGTCATTGCGGGTGTGTCGGAGAAGACCACCGCAGCACTGATTGACGATGTCCTGCGCCGCCTCAAAAAGCTCGTATCGGGTGCAGATTCTGCCTCTGCCACTTGACAAATTCAGACTTTTCGTGTATAATAAAAACGCGATTCAGAAGAACCGCGCAGAAACAGAAGTTTCTATCAAAGCACATCCACATTCTAACAGCCAATTTCATAAATGATCGATACACAGAAGGTGTCATGTTCCCGCACGGAGCACGTCACCTTTTTCTTTTTTCAAAGGAGTCTATATGAAGAATCATCTGAAAATCCACAAGCTTGTTCTCGCCGCGATGTTCGCCGCCCTTGCCTACCTTCTGCCGTTTCTGACAGGACAAATCCCGGAAATCGGTGCCATGCTCTGTCCGATGCACATTCCCGTTCTGCTCTGCGGCTTTCTCTGCGGATGGCAGTGGGGTGCTGTCGTCGGATTTGCCGTTCCGCTGTTCCGCTCCGTGACCCTCGGTATGCCGCCACCTTTTCCGACTGCGTTCTGCATGGCATTTGAGCTTGCATGCTACGGTGCGGTGTGCGGTCTGCTCTACCGTTCTCTTCCCAAAAAGAAATGGGCTATTTACGCTTCGCTCATCACCGCTATGCTCGTCGGACGGATTGTCTGGGGCGCTGTCATGTTCCTCTGTGTCGGCATGAGCGGCGGTTCATTCGGGATTGCTGCGTTTCTCGGCGGTGCCGTCACCAATGCGATCCCCGGCATCATCGCACAGATCGTGCTCGTTCCGATTCTGGTCATGCTCGCTGAAAAATTGAATAAACGGAACTGATTTCAAAAAACAGCCCGAAGACCATGCAGACGATGGCTTCGGGCTGTCCTTTGTTCAATTAGTCTTTGTTGGGAGCTGCCCAGTAAACCGCGTTTCTGATGACGGTCTGGACGTTCTTGTCTCTGTAGGTCGGGTTGGTTTCGTGACCGGGCTGGAAGTAGAAGACCTTGCCTCTGCCGCGGAAGTATGCACAGCCGGAACGGAACAGTCTGCCGGTTTCGTAGCCGGTGACATAGATCAGCTCATCGGGCTGGGGAACATCGTAAAACTCGATGAACCGTTCCTCAACGGGAAGAGAAAATTCTTCGGGAACACCCTTGGTGATCGGATGACCGGGACGGACGCAGTTGATAACATGCTTGCCAAAACCGTCAACGCGCAGACCGCAGGTCGTACCCATCAGACGGATAAACGGCTTGCAGAAGTGTGCGGAGTGAAGCGGAATGAAACCGCCTCCATTCAGAACGAACTTCTGAACCTTTTCGGCAACAGCGTCGGGAACTGCATTGTGCTTGATGTGACCCCACCACAGGATAACATCCGTGTCAGCCAGAACTTCATCGGTAATACCGCAGGTTTCGGGATCATCCTGCAGCGTTGCGGTTCTGACATTGAGATTCGGGTCTTCCTTCAGGAAATTGGCAATGGCATTGTGCATATATTCCGGATATGCTGCCTTGACATCGTCCTGAAGACGGTCCTGTTCGTGTTCACACCATACGAGTACGTTGATCATGGTATTTCTCCTTTTGATAGTTCGGTGATTTTGGGTATTGGTATTATACCATAGATATTCGGAAATTACAAGAGATCCAGTGCAGTTTTTTCCTTTGCCAAAATTGTCAATCGCTTATATGCACCGAAAAATGTATTCAGATGATAATCTGTCATGTAATAAAACGCACCTTGATTTTGTTCTCTGATTTTGGCATGATAGGATAGTACACGGAGCATGTGCAGAGCAGCAAAGAGATACATCGCTTTTTCTTCCTCTTCACGGAAGGAACGCACCGACCGATATCCCGCAAGCACCGATGCCCACATGGGTTTTTGATAAATCTCATTGTCCGCAAACGTATAATTGGCAAGCAGAACACCCAGGTCATACGCAAAATATCCGCGTCCCATGCAGTCAAAATCAAACAGGATCGGCTGTGCTCCCCGGAAATAATAGTTGTTTGACTGTACATCGCCATGACAAATACCATATGCGGTACTGCAATTTGCAAGCATTGTTTCTGCCGCATCCCACAACGGCAATGCGGTTTTGTGCAGAAACGCAAGATCGTCCGAGCGATGACTTAAAAACGGTGTCAGCAGAGATGTAGGTATTTCGACAAGCATGGTTCTGTCAATGACAGGACGCGTTGCAGCATAATCAAACGAAAGCGACGCTTCATGCACCTGTGCAAGCAGGCGTCCGAGATTGTACATTAAGGTATCCGCATCCCCGGCTGGTGACTGTACAATGCCGCGGAACAGAACCGCCTGACGCATTCCCTCCGGCGCTGACAATTCCAATACATAAGAACCGTCTTTGCACGGTATCGGTTCGACAACCGACAGTCCCTGTCCACGAAGATAAAGAATAAAGTCTATTTCCTCGCTGATTTGCTCGGTGCTGTAAACTCCGCGCAGGGATACCCGCAGATAATATGAATCGTTTTCTGCGGTGATTTTGTAAATATCATTCAGTCCGGATTTGAAGAAAATACATTCGGAATCGGATGGCAGGTGATAATGGTTTTGCAGTTCTGCAAGCAATGCAGACGGTGAAAATTGGGAATAGTTGATTTTGATTGTATCCATATGGTTCTTCCCTCCGTGCAAACATGGTCAATATCCTTATCCAAATAACATGTTTTGTATTTTCTTCGCTTCTTCTGAGAACGTCACAGAATCAATATAATCCTTTACTTGAATACAAATAATCTCGTCGGGAACAATTTCATTCATTGAAATCCATTGCCACTCATCCAATTTTTCAAAGGTGTCTGCTCTCAACTTATAAATGTATCCCACACCATTTGGATCAAGACTTCCGTACTCAAGGAAAGTTTTTCCGTTTTCACAGGAGAAAGCCCTTTTCCCTGTCGTATCGTCGGGATACCAACGGATAGGTAATGCAAACGGGATGACTTCCTCTATTGTTTCGGCGGCGTATATTGCCTTTTGTGATTCATATGCATTCGCACCGTGCGCCTGTTGAGGGCAAACTACATCAAATAAATATTGACTGCCGTGATAGACATATTGCGGTTTTGACATTTATGAATTCTCCTTTGCTGTGTTGACAGATGCAATCAACATTCTGCGGATCGTACCGCATTGATTATATAAATCTTTTGCAATCTCACGATCAAGCAATTCGGATTTCACAAGTAATTCAAGCCAATATTCCGTTTCATAGCATTCCTTCAATGCAATTTGAAACTTTGCA
>JAFYTT010000222.1 GCA_017558715.1 Clostridia bacterium
CAGGGCATTTCGGCCTGATCGAATCATAAAAACACAGCACTGTCCCGTTACAGAAGTTCTGCTTCGGACAGTGCTGAATGTTTTGTTAACGCTTCTTTTTGATGACAAGAACACCGACGGTGATACCGATGGCAAAGACCAGTACTGCGGCGGCAATCCAGAGCCACGACAGCGAACCTGTCGTCGTGATCGCCGTCGGACCGTCTGCACCGCCGATGACCTCCAGTGCTTCGGATTCTGTCAGGTCGGTTATGACCTCGGTTTCTGCGGATTCCTCACGGATCGGCTGGGGATCGGTGACGGTGACCGGCGCATTTTCTGTGTTCAGATCGGTACCCCAGATGTTGTTTGTTCCCGTTTTCAGCTCGGCATAACCGCGTGCGGATGCGGGAACGGTGTTGCCCGAAATTTCCACATTCGTTGCAGAGATCACGGTAATCGGAATCTGAACATCCTTTTCGGGATTGCCGTGCACGGATTCGTCGCGCGCGGTGATCGTGTTGTTCTTCACGGTGACATCCAGCGCATGAGAAACCTTGATTGCGGATTCATTGCGGCGGTTTTCAATGAAGTTGCCTTCAATGAGAATACCGCGATGCAGTTGATAGATGGGATCTCCGCTCTGTGCCGTGTCACCGGAAACATTGATGGCGGCATAGAGATTGTTGGTCGGCGCGGCATAGCCTGTACCGATGATGTGGTTGTTGCGGATAACGAGATTTTGCGCGAAGCCGAATTCCGGCCATTCGTTGGATTCCGGCTTGACGAGGATACCCGCCATACGGACATCGCGGAGTGTGCAGTGTTCGATGATACCGTCGGTACCCTTGATGAGCAGACCGCGGCTGCGAATACGTTCCACGACACAGTTACGGATGGCAAACCCGTTGGACTGTCGGTCGAGATTCTGCAAAACCACGTGATCGGTCATGCCGTCAAAGCGATCGGCAAGGGTAATCATGCCGTTGTCTGCATCGGATGCAGCGGTGGTATCGCCGATCCACGCAAAATCCAGCGTCAGAATACGGATACGGTCGCCGACGGCAACGCCTTCGGTATGCGAGGTGTAAGTTCCCGTAACAACGTCAAACTCCGGGTCAATGGTAAAGCGGTTGGTGTCAGCGTCATACGAGGAGGTCATCATATAGTGACCGTTGATGTTCGTGCCGTCGTCGGTCATATCGGTAAAGACGCAGTCCTCGATAACGGGACCGACGCGCATGTTGGAAAAGTGCGAGGCATCGCAGGTGGACAGCATACGGTCCTCCGTCGCCCCCGCAGGTTTCGGACCCGGTGTGACGGTACAGCGCGTCAGCGTAACGCGATCCTCACCCATCCAGCCGGAGAACGCGAATCCCGAACCGCCCCAAACCGTGACATCGGCAAATGTGACCGCGCCCGCATAATTGATGGTGCAGATGTGCGAGGCAAGCCCGCGGAACGTCAGTCGGTCACCGACGGACAGCGGAGAATCGACGGTCATGGTATATGTACCGTCATCATTTTTCTGACGGCTGGACATCAGCTGATCAACATACGGCAGTTTTTCGCCTGCCTTGAAGCCGAGGGATGCGCCGTTTTTGGCATACAGCGATTCGTTGGTGATCTCACAGTCGTAGCCAGCATCGGGTTTCCAGACGAGCTTTCCGCCGCTGTTGGATATGACTGTACCCTGTGCATTTGCCGACAGCATGTGGTCGATCGTCATGCCGAGAATGCGGATGCGATCACTTTGGTTGAGGGTGATGGCAGAGGTTGTATAGGAGGCGAATTTTGCGCACATGCCGTAAGCCGCAACCGTGGTGTTTTCCTGTGCCAGCAGAGAGAGCGGAGGCAGGTTTTCGTAGATGCCGGCAGGGAAGATCACCTCTTCGTAATTGGCGGCAGCTGATACGAGATAGACAGACGGCTGAACAAATTCGCCGTTATAATAAATATGTGTACGGGTAATGCTGTCTGCAAAGCGATCATTGTTGTTCTGCGGCAGACAGGACGCGTCAATGCCTGCATAATCGGTTCCGTCCAATGTTCCCGGGAGATCGGAACCCCAGATCACATCGCGGTCATCGTACTGCCAGAGCGATGCGGTATTGCCGCCAAAGGTGTTGTCGGAGAGATTGATAAATTCAGATGCGGCAATCGAACCCGCAGCATCCTGATCAAAGATATTGGCGATGACGGAGATATCCGACGCACCGTCAACGGAAACGGATTTTGCAACCGTATTGCCGTACAGCGTCTGATTTCTGCCCGTCAGCCAAACGTCCCCTGACAGCGCAGAACGAGCGATGACAGCATCATTGCCCGAAACGGTGATATCGGCGAAATTACAGTTCTGTGCATAGAAACCCGCAACATCCACGGTGATCGGTGCATTGACGGCACAGTTGATCATCGTAACGCGCGCACCTGTGATGGTAACAGAACCGCCGTTGACGGAGAAATCCGTGATTGCCACATCGGACGCGGAAATGATGACTTCAGTACCGTCTGTCTGTATATCGGCAAGGGACAGCACCGTACCGTTTTTGTCCTTTCCGATCTCATACGTCATGCCGGAAACGACGGTGGGATTGTCCGAGTGAATGGGTTCACAACCGATAGATACGGGATATTTTTCCCCGGGCATCGGCGGAAGCTTGACATTGTGTGCGGTCTTGCCTTGCTCGTCAACGGTATTGTACGTTATCTCCGGTGCCATATGGGTACTGTCATAGTCCATATAGTGATCGTGACCGTTGCCGCAGCGGAACAGGAGCAGGGCATTTTGTGCGGCATCCAGCGTGATTGGCTCGACGGTCAGCGTTTCTCCGATTCCGATATCGGTCATCGGAAGAAGCGTATGTACGCCGTCATCATCACGGTAAAAAATGCCGAAGGTTACGCCGTCGCCGGGACGGTCTGCCCAAGAGGAATCGTTGACCGTGACGCCTCCCGGAATTTGAATGGTGAGATTACCGGCGGCAGGAACCTTGAACGCCAGAACCGCGTCATAGTTCAGACCCGGATGGATGTGGTCCTGCTCATGCATGCCCATCTGGAAATTGTTTTCACCTGCCCACCATTTATTACCGACAAAGGCGGGCATATATTCGAGGAAATCGGTTCCCTCGGGAGATGCCATATAATACCATCCGCCGTCTCCTTGTGTTTCGGATACAATGGGATAGGGCGTGCCGGTATCGGGATCGGAAGCGGCAAAAAGGGGACAAAGCAGCCACATTGCCAGTCCGAGCACCGCACAGAATAAGAAAAATGCACGTTTCATTGTATGTCAAACCCTTTCGTTTTTTCTTCATTATAACATGGCGGCGGCGGACTGTCAAGAGTGCTGCATCAATTTTCCGAGGAGAGGGACATGCACGACGTTCCCCGCATCTGTAATGCAGACGGGGTGCAGATGTGCGGGACAAAATCCTGCTCCCACCGATACCGATAACAAAAGTGATCCGGCTCCATGACAGCCGAATATATGGTGACGATCGGCTGACCGTTTTCAGACAGCGATACGCCGCGCGGAACCTTGACCGCATCGAGCAGGGAAAATACGGAGGCTGCTCTGTCGGGTGTCATATGACGGCGCAGAAACGATGCACGGGCAAATCGCGAGGGGGAGGACCAGTCCCCGGGCAGACCAAACGCACCCATACCGCGGACCGAGACTCCGTTTTCCTGTTTCGGATGCGGCGTGAGATATGCGTATTTTGACAAATTTTCCATTTGTTCGGGGAAGGTCGGCGCATTGGTCACCACGTCTGCGGGATTGTCGTAAATGATGATTTTACCGTTTTTGTCGGTTTCGATGACAACGGATGCTTCTTTGTCTGCAATCATCCAGTGCATCGGTTGATTGGGAAGCTCATCGGAATACGGTCGGTCGACCAATACGGTATCCCGAAGTCTCGTCCGTGCATCATCCACCGAGCGGCATTCGGTCAGCACATACGGAATCAGCTCCCACGGGGCAAGTCGCTGACCGTTTGCAGTCGGTTCATCTTTGGCATAAGTGCAGAACTGCGTAAACGCCAATCCTGCCATACACAGACCGTGTTCATTCAGGGCATCGTAATAGAGCGGATATCCGTTCAGAAGATACGCCATGCCGAGCAGAGCGGGATGTTCGCGGCATTCTGTGCCCTCGGTGAATGAAAACGGATAACGGCGCGGTGTGAGCGTGACGGATTCGTTGTAATGGTATTCTAAATCGAGCGTGCGTGCGAAAAAATGATGTTTGTCTGCGGTCAATGAAACTGCGGTACACATAAAAACGGGAAATTCCTTTCTTTGGTTGGTAAGAAAAGCATTTCCCGTTTCGGTTTATATTATTCTGTTTTTTGTTTTGCGGCTTTGTGTTCGTTGTAGAGCATCCGCGCGCCGAGGAGGAGGACGGTATACCATGCGAGCTTTCCAACGTAGATCATAAAGGTTACAAGCTGATACAGTACACGCCATTCATAAAAATCCATTTTTGATAAAAAGAATTTTGGCAGAACGACTGTAAGCAGTGCATAATACAGAATACACCCGACAATACAGCCGATATATGCAAACACCTGCTGCTTTATGGACAGATGCAGACGTTTGGGCATCCGGATAGAGCGGAAGGAAAGAAATGTCCAAAGATACAACAGTGCCAGAAGCACGGTTTCAATCACCGCCGTAATCTGTGAAAAAATGTTTCCGTAAATCCAGAATTGGCGATTGAAGACAGCACCCTGTGAGGTTCCCGTTGCGTAATAGAAGTATCCGGAAACAAGGAGAAAGATCAACCAACAACAGGATAAACCAAGCCGTTTTCGTATGATCAGACACAAAATTCCGCATCCCCATAGCGGCGATGACAAAACCAGTGCCGTCAGAAGTCCACCCCAAGCAAAGAATGTAAGGCAGATCAATGCGAACAGCGAAGAGATTCCGATGAGCATCAGCCCGACAAATTTCTGTGTCTGTGAGATCGGTGTTTTCTGATATCCGAGGCTGACGGATGGCGGTGGAACGATCTGCGGGTTCGGTTCGTTCTGTGGCGGTGTCGGCGTAGGTTCGTCTTTGCCGAGAATCAGCGCGTCCATGGACAGATCAAACAGTTCTGCAAGTCGGATCAGCTTGTCAAGTTCTGGTGTCGAGATGTCATTTTCCCATTTCGAGACGGACTGGCGGGAGATATCGAGTGTGTCGGCGAGGTCGCCCTGTGACATGCCGCGCTCTGTCCGCAGGCGGATGATGCGTTGTCCGAGTGTTTCGGTCATAATGGAAATGTCCTTTCATTTGGTTTTCGTTGGTGTCATTATAGCAAAATATCGGGAAAAAGTCAACCAACCCGACTTGAAAATTGCGCAACTGACGGTTGCACCGATCAAAATAGCGTGTTTTTTCATCTTTGGCACACGGAAAACACCAAAAACAGAAAAGCGCATTGACAGAAACCGCGATTTCGATTATAATAGTATATGTCATTTTCAATTTGATCAAAGGAATCCAGTTATGCATATCAAAGAAAAACTTCGCGGTACTGTGGATCTTGCGATGCTGTCCACCGTCTTTGCCCTTGCGTGGCCGACGATGCTGGAACAGCTGATGCAGACCACAGTGCAGTATATCGATACGGCAATGGTTGGTTCACTCGGTACACAGGCAACAGCCGCCGTCGGTGCGACATCCACATTCAGCTGGCTGGTCGGCTCTTCCACCTCCGCACTCGGTGTCGGATTTTTGTCGTTTATTGCCAAAGCGTACGGTGCCGGTGATAAGAAGACCGCGTCGCGTGTGTCGACCCAAGCCGTTCTTGCGGTGCTTGCTGTCGGAATATTGTTCACCGTTCTGACGCTGTCACTGGCAGGTGTCATTCCCGCGTGGATGCAGGTGGACGAATCCATCCGTCCGCTGGCATCGACATACTTCTTCATTCTCTATACTCCGATGCTGTTTCGTGCGGCAACGATCATTTTCGGCGTGGCTCTTCGTGCGACAGGGGACACGAAAACCCCGATGCGTGTCGGCATTGTGGTCAATCTGGTCAATGTCATACTCAATTTTTTCATGATCTTTGAGACGAGAACCAAGGACATTTTCGGCATGACGCTGACGATTCCCGGTTTCGGATGGGGTGTTATCGGTGCGGCTGCGGCATCTGCGATCGCGTTTGCGGTCGGCGGCATCTATATGACGGTGATGTTCTGGCGGCATCCCGTGATCTCTCCGCGCGGACAAAAGCTGAAACCCGACCCGGAAATCTTAAAGCCGTGTCTGCGTGTCGCCATTCCCAATATGCTCCAGCGCTTTGGAACAACGCTCGGTTATGTCGCGTTTGCATCCATGGTCAATGCGCTGGGCGACGTTTCCACTGCTGCTCATACGATTGCCAATACGGTCGAGTCGCTGTTCTATATCCCCGGCTTCGGTATGCAGACAGCTGCCGCGACTCTTGCGGGCAACGCGCTCGGTGCAGGAGATGAAATGCGCATGAAAAAGCTGATCCGTACCATGCTTCCGCTGGAGGTTGCGCTGATGACGGTGTCGGGCGGTCTGCTCTTTGCGCTTGCACCGACGATGATGACGATCTTTACCGATGACCCGGCGGTCATTGCGCTCGGTGCGGCGGTGCTTCGCATGGTTGCTGTATCGGAACCGTTTTACGGTGTTTCGATCATCCTGGAAGGCGTTCTGCAAGGCATCGGCGATACCGTCACGCCATTCAAGTTCAATCTGCTCGGCATGTGGGGCGTCCGTATTGTCGGCACATTGATCTGCACCCGTTTTCTTGCGGGTACACTTGCCGCAGCATGGGGATGTATGATTGCGCACAATATGCTTCTGTTTGTACTGTTTGTGATCTTTTACCGCACAGGCAGATGGAATCCGTTTCGGCATATGGCAAAACAGAATCTGTAAAAGAAGAACAGCGATACCGTGCGGTATCGCTGTTTTGTATGTATGGAAAATTACTTCTTGAATTCGCCTGCCTTGACGCGATCCATCAGAGCATGGATACGTCCGACGGGGTTGAGCAGATCGGAGGTGGAAGCGTCGCGGTTGAGGGTGTCAACGATATACGCGACATACTTGCACATATTGACCTCGCAGTACCATTCACGGGAGAGAAGCTCGGGTGTACGGTAGATCAGGTTGGTGGTGTAGATACGGTCAAACAGACCTTCCTTGTAGCAGGAGTCGAACTTTTCAAGACCTGCGGTGAACAGACCGAAGGTTGAGAAGACGAAGATCTTGGCAGCATTCTTTTCCTTGAGCTGGTAGCAGATATCGAAAACGGAGTCGCCGGATGCGATCATATCGTCAACGACGATGACGTTCTTACCTTCAACGGAGTTGCCGAGGTATTCGTGTGCGACGATCGGGTTACGACCGTTGACAACGGTGGTATAGTCACGTCTCTTATAGAACATACCAAGGTCGAGGCCGAGTACGGAGGAGTAGTACATGCAGCGGGTCAGACCGCCTTCGTCGGGAGAAATGACCATCGTGTTGCCGTCGAGCAGATCGATTTCGGATTCCTTCTTGACGAGTGCCTTGATCATCTGATAAGAGGTACGGACACTGTCAAAGCCGGACAGCGGAATTGCATTCTGAACGCGGGCGTCGTGAGCGTCAAAGGTGATGATGTTGGAAACGCCCATGGAGACCAGTTCCTGCAGGCTCATTGCACAGTCGAGGGATTCGCGTGCGGAGCGCTTGTGCTGTCTGCCTTCATAGAGCATCGGCATGATAACGGAAATTCTTCTTGCCTTACCGCCGATAGCACCGATGACACGCTTCAGATCAGCGAAATGATCATCGGGGGACATGGGAACCTTCTGACCGTACATGGTGTAGGTTTCGCCGTAGTTGAAGCAGTCGGAGATGATATAAACGTCATGTCCGCGCATGGAGTCGTGAAGCATACCCTTTGCTTCGCCGGTACCGAATCTGGGGCAGTCTGCCGTGACGATGAAGTTTTCTGCGTCCTCGCCTTCGCGGAACTGATGCAGATACTGATTGACGCGATCAACAAAGCTGTCGCAGCCTCTCATACCGATGATACTGAGCTTGCCATAGTACTGAGAATCCATTATTGTACCTCCAAAAATGATATATTCGTGGATCTTTTCGTGCCGACACATACCGACACACTCTATGATAATATTGTACTAAATTATGACGAAAAAGTCAATGGGGAAAAAAACGAAAAGTGGTGGGAAAAACAGCATTTATTTATGATAAAAGAATAGAGGGCGAAAATATCTGTGCAATATCACAAGGTACGGCAAAGATGTGCGGCGGCACCTTCTGCCCTCAACGCTGCACATGCGATCTCGGCGCGTGTCGGATCGGTGAACAGACCGATGACCGCAGAGCCGGAACCGGACAGAAGTGCACGGTCGGCATAGCGGGACAGAATGTCGTGGCATTGCTTTGCCAGGGGGCGCTCGGGGAAAATGGCTGCTTCAAAAATATTGTACATACGGGAAAATACAGCATCCGGGTCGCCGATGGTCAATGCATCGACCATCGGGATATAGCCGTTTTCGGGATCATGCGGCAATGCATCGATGCGGCCGTATGCCCACGGTGTCGGACAGCCCTCACCGCTTGCCGCAACAACGACATGCAGGGCAGGGAGCGACGGCAGAACCGTCATCTGCTCACCCCAGTGCAGTCCGAGCGCCGTTGGGTGACCGAGATTTGCAAGCACACAGAACGGGACATCCGCACCGAGTTTTGCGGCAATTGCCAAAAGGGTATCGGTATCAAGAACATCGTGCGCAAGACGGTTGAGTGCAATCAAAGCTGCGGCAGCATCGGTGGAACCGCCTGCAAGACCGCCTGCGACGGGGATATTCTTTTCAATGTGCATCCGCACAGGAAACCGTCTGAAATCGGGATTCTGTGCTTCCGCTGCTTCAAAAAAGCGTTCTGCCGCGCGCCAGACGAGGTTGGTTTCGTCACACGGAACATAGGGGGCGGAGCAGGTCAGCGAGATCGGGGCGACGGCATTTTCCGTGATTTCGACCGTGACCGTATCGTGCAGGGAAATCGCCTGCATGACGGTTTCGACGGTGTGATAGCCGTTTGGCAGCTTGTCGGTGACCGCAAGATAGAGATTGATTTTTGCGTAGGCGGAAATTTCGATGGTTGTCATATGTTCCTCCGATTGGTTATCTCCGCAGCTGTGCCAACAGGTTCAGCACGGCATTTTTGCGGATATCAACGGAATGAATCGGACAAAGCTCCTGACAGCAGAAACAGCGGATGCATTTGTCCGCGTGAATCATAGCTTTCTTTTTGCCGTGTTTGTCGCGGATCATTTCAATGGTGTGTACCGGGCAGGAGCGTTCACATTCGCCGCATCCGACACAGGTGGACGTACGGATGACGGGGCGCGGCGCAAACCAGTCAAACAGCTTGCCGCCGAAGACCTTGGGCAGCCAATGAAGCGCGTTTTTGCTTCTGCGAGCGGTATCGGGCGCACGGAAATCCGTCAGAATCAACGAGTGCCAATCAGTGCTGACACGGACATCTTCCGCATGTTCGGGCGCATATCCGCGGCGGCAGGCTTCCGTAATCATCGGTACTTCACCTTCACAGGAAAGCAGGGCGGAGGATACGGTGTCGAGCACAAACGGGTTGCGCGATGCAAGAAGACAGCCGATTTTACGCGGCAAACCGCCTGTCGGACCGTTGCCCTCCATGCCGACGATCGCATCACAGATGTCAATACACGCTTTCTGCTCATGGAGCATCGCGGACAGATCGACGAGCATCCGATTGAAGTCGTTGTAATCGGGATAACGTGCGTGAAATTCAAATTTGGTCAGACCCGGAATACAGCCGAAGGTATTTTTGATCGCGCCGCTCATACGGGTCAGGGAATGACTTTTCAACTTGCAGAGATTGATGATGATGTCGGCATCCGCAATCGGCGTGATGATGTCAAAGCTTTTGCAGATCTCACCGTTTGGAGCCGATACGGGACGCGAGGTGACATCGAAATTCAGTCGGGCATTGTGCCCCTTCACCGCTTCTTCGATGCCGCAGACTGCGTATACGCCGCGCAGAGCACCCTCGGTGTACGGACCGCCCATGCTTTCTGCGATGACAACATCGGCACAGTCACAGCCGTCGAGATAGGAAAGCAGAGCATCGAGAACGGCAGGATGCGTCGTCGCCGCATATTCTGCAGGCTTTTTCATGACGAGATTGGGCTTGATTGCGACTTTTTTCCCCGTGAAAAACGACGGCGTTATACCAAGCTGCTCCATCATGGCGGCAATGCTCTGCGTTAAAAGCGTTTTGTCGTATTCGCCGCACGGTACCAGGGCAAGCGGGGACGTGGGATCCAACGACGGATGCATACTCACAGCACTGTCGGAGCAGGACCCCGACCCTCCGCGCGCAGAACATCGAGGAAGTCCGCGATATGTTCCAGCGCTTCCAGAATGTGCTTGACAGAATAGGCATACGAGATGCGGGCAAAGCCTTCGCCGCATTCGCCGAACGCGGTTCCGGGAACAATGGCGACCTTGTGCTCATAGAGGAGACGTTCGCAGAACTCCTCGGAGGTAAGTCCGAACTTGCTGATGTTGGGGAAGACGTAGAACGCGCCCTCCGGCTCAAAGCAGTCAAGACCGATCGCGCGCAGACCCTGGACGATCAGAGTACGGCGGCGGTTGTATTCTGCGGTCATGTACGCGACATCTTCATCGCCGTTGCGCATCGCTTCCACGGCGGCAAACTGTGCTGTGGTCGGTGCACACATGATGCCGTACTGGTGGATTTTGTAAATCTGTTTTGCCATCGGCTTCGGTGCACAGAGATAGCCCATACGCCAGCCGGTCATTGCATACGCCTTGGAAAAACCGCTGACAAGAATGGTGCGCTCCCACATATCGGGCAGAGATGCAATGGAAATATGATGCTTGCCGTAGGTCTGCTCTGCATAAATTTCGTCGGACAGAACGATGATGTTGGTATCGCGCAGAACCGCGGCGATTTCTTCCAACTCCTCCTGTTCCATGATGGCACCGGTCGGATTGTTCGGGAAGGGCAGAACGAGAACCTTGGTTTTCTCGGTGATCGCCGCACGGAGTGCATCCGCGGTCAGCTTGAATTTGTCTTTTTCGTAGGTCGGAACATAGACAGGTGTTCCGCCTGCAAGGGACGCGAGCGGTCCGTAGCAGACAAAGGACGGAATCGGGATGATGACCTCATCGCCGGGATTGAGCAGAGCACGGAGGGCGACATCAATGGCTTCGGAGCCGCCGACGGTAACGATGATTTCATCATGCGGATCATATGTCAGAGAAAAACGGCGGGAAAGATAATTGGCAATTTCCTCACGCAGCTCGGAAAGTCCGGCGTTGGAGGTGTAATACGTTTTGCCCTGCTCCAGAGAGCGGATACCTGCTTCACGGATGTGCCACGGTGTGACGAAGTCCGGCTGACCGACCGTCAGCGCAATGGCATCCGGCATTTTGGTGAGCAGATCAAAGAATTTGCGGATTCCGGACGGCTTGATCTCCTGGATGCGTTCGGAAAGAATGGATTCATAATTCATCACAGGGCACAGATTCCTCTCTCATCAACGGGCTTGCGGTGGTAAATGGTGTTCTTATCCTTGTATTTGCGAAGGACAAAGTGTGTCGCGGTGCCGGTGACACCTTCCATCGTGGAGAGCTTTTCCGCAACGAAGAACGCGACTTCTTTCAACGTTTTACCCTCGATCATGACGGCGATATCAAAGCCGCCGGACATCAGGAACACCGATTCGACCTCGGGATAGTTGCAGATGCGTTCTGCGATATAGTCAAAGCCGCGGTCCATCTGCGGTTCGACTTTCAGTTCGATCAGCGCGGAAACAAATTCGCGGTCGGTCTTATCCCAGTCAATCAGGGTCTTGTAGCCGACAATGACGCCGTCCTTTTCGTAGCTGCGGATCATCGATTTGATTTCTTCGACGTCGGCGCCGATCATCGTGGCAAGCTGTTCTGCGGTCAGCGTGCTGTCGTTTTCAAGCAGTTCAAGCATGGATTTCATAGTGAGTTCCTCTCTTTTCGGAAAGCGTTGTGATCAAAATTCAATTTTATGGAAAACGGGTTTTCTGTTTTCGTAAACGGCGACATAGCGGAAGCCGAGCTCGCGCAGAATTCGCATTGTGCGGTCGCAGTAGGCACCGACATGTGCGGTAAAGTGTGCGTCGGATGCGAAGGTGACGATTTCGCCGCCGACCTCGCGGTACCAGCGGAAGAAGGTTTCGACCGTGTGATCGGGAATACCCTGATTGGGAACACGCATCGGTGCGGCATTGAATTCAAGCCCTACACCGCGCTCCACGAGGACACGGAACATGGCACGGAGGCGTTCTTCCCAGTCCCGCATGTCAAAGGGGATATTCTGACGCAGCAGATAACGGAGCGGATATGTCGGATGGGTGACAACATCGATGCCTTCGGTGTGAACGAGTACATTGTATGTGTCAAGATATTCATCAAAGATCGCACGGCGCTCGTCTTCGGTCAGCTCTCTGTAATTGCGGGAAATGAAATACGGCTTTCCGGGAATATAATGGACCGATCCGAGAATGATATCATACGGATACGCAGTAACGGTCGGCTGGATTTCGTCCGGTTCCAGATACGGCTGTCCGTATTCGATGCCGAGTGCGACCCGTAATTGATCTTTGTAGGTTTCCTTTGCTGTGAGGACATCCTGCACCATTTCGGGGAAACGGAACGGCGCGGCGATACCGCTTTTTACTTCATCCGGCTCATAGTGGTCGGTGATGGCGATATAGGACAGACCTGCCCCGATGGCAGCGCGGCAGATATCGTCAACGGAGAGCGCACGGCTTGCGGGGACATCCGCAGAATAATTGGTATGAATATGGGAATCGGAATAAAACATGATGTTGACACTTTCTTTCGGGTTCAGGATTTGCCTCTTAATTTGGAAAGCATATCCTCAAAATACGGGGGAAGCGGGGTATCAAATTCGACATACTGTCCGCTTGTCGGATGGACAAAGCCAAGCACTTTGGCATGCAGACACTGTCCTTGCAAAATTGCGGCATTTTTTTGTTCAAACGGATTTTTCTGAGTGCCGTAGACAGGGTCACCGAGCAGCGGATGACCGAGGTGCGCCATGTGGACACGGATCTGATGGGTGCGTCCCGTTTCGAGCTTGAAGCGGCAGTAGGTAAAACCGGGAAACCGTTCCAGAACGGTGTAGTGTGTCACGGCATGACGGGCACCCGGCGCATTTGAGACCGCCATCTTCTTGCGGTCGATGGGATGGCGTGCAAGCGGTGCATTGACGGTGCCTTCGTCGTTTTTCAGATTGCCGAGTACGATGGCGTGGTAAATGCGGTTGACGGAATGCTCTTTGATCTGCTCGGCCAGGCTGATGTGCGCATTGTCGTTCTTTGCAATTACTAAAACACCCGATGTATCGCGGTCAATGCGATGTACGATGCCGGGACGGATGACACCGTTGATGCCGGAGAGGGAATCGCCGCAATGCCAGAGCAGGGCAGATACGAGCGTTCCCGTATAGTTGCCGGGGGCGGGATGGACGACCATGCCTTTGGGTTTGTTGACAAGAATGACATCGCTGTCTTCATAGACGATATCGAGCGGGATGTTTTCTGCTGTGACCTCGAGCGGGATTGGCGGCGGCAGTTCCAGTTCGATGACATCTTCTGCGGCAACCTTGTAGTTTTTCGGTACGCGCATGCCGTTGACGGAAACCGCTTCGTCGTCGGAGGCAAGCAGTTTTTGTGCGGCAGAGCGCGTCAGCTCGGTGTTCTGCGCCAGAAACACATCAATACGGACACCGGCGTCTTTCGGTTCAACGGTCAGAAGCATCGTCGGATTCCTCGGCAGATTCGGTGACAGCGGATTTCTTCTCGGGCTTTTTTTCGTCGTCAAATTCGGCGAACTTGAACAGCCACAGGAACATCAGACCGCATCCGACGCAGACAAAAATATCGGCGACATTGAATACGGCGAAATTGATGAGACGGAAGTCGACAAAGTCCACGACATATCCCATCAGTGTGCGGTCGATCATATTGCCGATGCCGCCGCCGATGATAAAAGAGACAGCCACGCCGAGCAGGGGATGTTCGTCGCGTTTATAATACAGATATGCCGCCATCAGGACAATCGCAACCGTGGAGATGACGAGGAACACCCAACGATGGTCGGCAAGCATACCGAATGCGGCACCGTAATTGGTGACATACGTCAGATGCAGGGCATCGGGAATGATCGGAAAGGTGTCAATCGGCTTCAGATGCTCGACAGCCAGAAATTTTGTGAGCTGGTCGAGCGCGATGACAGCGGCAATGATCGCTGTATAGATCAGAGAACGCTTGTTGTTTTGCGTGAATTTCATATCGATTAAAAAAGGATTGCCGCCATATCGCGGATCATACGCGGCCGGAAAACCGGAGGGGAATCCCGTCCATGCTTTCGGGGCCGTGTACGCATACGCTGATACGGGCAATCCCGTCCTTTCGTGAGTCAGCAGGTTCTTATGATTGATCGGGGAACGTCAGAACTGTTGGATATCCCGATGCTTATTCTTCGGACAGCAGAGCCTCGAGATCGGGATCCTCTGCGAGTGCCTCGAGAAGATCGCCGTCGGCAGGTACATCCGATGTGTCATCCGCAAGCGAAACATGCTGTACCTTCGGTGTTTCTGCGACTGTAGCAAAGACCTGGGTATCGGCAAGCGCATCGGCAGACTGTGCGTCGGAGGCATTGTCGGTGACATCGAAATCGAAATCCTCTTTGACGAGTGCGGCGATGCTGTCGGAGATCCGGTCTGCATACGCTTCATGGTCAGTCTGCTGCATCATCGCGGCATCGGCATCGACACCGGGTGTCAGCTGTTCGAGAAATTCGATGTGCTGTCTGTACTTTTCAAACATTTCCTCTTTGAGCGCTGCGATGGATGCTTTCAGCTCAAACAGGGTTTTCCGTTCTGCGGCGGCCTTATCGCGGAATTCTGCGAGGACACGCATACAGTCGGATTTTGTGGAGCGCATGATCTTATCGGCACGGTCGGAGGCATCTGCAACGATCTGCTTGCCTGCCTTCTGTGCGTTGATCAGCGCGGTACGGATGGATTCCTCTTCCGCACGCATGGCATCAAGCGCGTCCATGGCAGACTGGAGCTTGCGTTCCAGCGCGTCGTTTTCGCGGTAAAGATCGGTATATTTTTCCATGACAAAGCTGATGTATTCATCAACCTCGGGGATGGAGTAGCCGCGCATGACACGGGTGAATTCTTTGTTTTTCAGTTCATGAGGCGGAATCATGAAAATTCTCCTTCGGGAAGTAATGGTTCAGATGAGCTTTTTGAGTTTGATGCGAAGGCGTCCTTTTTTGGATGTTCCGTCGATCTCGGAAAAGAGGTATCTTCCGTGACCGCGGATCGACAGATAACAGCCGGGCGAAAGCTCGGTGTCAGGGTGTTCGCACGGACGGAAATCGACATCGACAAAACCGCCACTAACAAGCTGTTTTGCTTTTTCACGTGACAGATTTGCCGCGGCGGCAACAATACCGTCAAGGCGGGGTGATGCCACGGTGTCGGAAATCTGCTCCCAGCGTCTGGTATCGGGGGTATTGTGCGCATCCTCATCGGACAGCGGTCGTACGGTAACCTTATCGGAGCCGATTCTCTCAAGTGCGGTGGTCAGAAAGTCAGCCATTGCCGTTTTGACAAACAGCACTGCCGAGCGGTCATCGAGTACCGCAATGTCTCCGATGACACAGCGTTCAATGCCGAGTGCCAGGAGGGAGCCGAGATAATCCCTGTGCGACAGCGTCCGATAACCGGAACCGTTGATGCGCAGCGCTGTCAAGGCATGCTCTTCGGCACAAAGGAGCGCAGCGGCATCGGCGGGGGCAAGGGGATTTCCTGCATCGTCAGTCATATACGGCAGAGTATCCGCAAAGTATGACGGGAAGAGAAACAGCATACACCGTTCAGCCGCAGGATACCCACCGAAAAAGGCATAGTCCAGATTCTCCGTTTTTCCGCACTGATTCAAAAACGCACGGACAAGGAACTGCTCACCGAGATTCAGAAAATCTCCGCTGACAGTTCCGCCATCGGCACGGCTGACAAGATCATCCGTGTGTGCAAGCAATAATCGTTCTTCCTCGGTGCGGGCAAGAAAGGCGATGCTTTTTTCGTGAGACATGTTATACCATCAATATGGTCTGTAAAATGGACAGAAGAATAAAGGTGACAAAAAACGACAGATCCAGCGGCAGGGCGGTAAAGATCTCAAAGCGCTCCAAAATACAGCGCACAGGGTAGATCACAACCTCTGTTACCTGATAAATAAAGTC
Source organism: Clostridia bacterium (assembly GCA_017558715.1). Classification (GTDB taxonomy): domain Bacteria; phylum Bacillota; class Clostridia; order Oscillospirales; family CAG-272; genus RGIG3925. Next base: position 16,356 of record JAFYTT010000222.1, read on the forward strand.
GGTGATGCTGTTTTCCTCAAGCATCGGGAACCATGAAAGTATGGCACGGATGAACATGAGCGTCTGTATCGCGCCAACCAGCAGATATGCCACATTGGCGAACACATAAGTGATCTGTGTCACAGAATCCTCCTATCCTTCGGAATCCGGCACATGGACCGGAATCGGGTCTATGCGATTAAAGTTCGCTGGAATAAATATCGTCTTCGTCAATGGGAGACTTGGGTTCGGGCTTGGGTTCCGGACCGCGGAGCTGATCGCCGGAGACATCGACGTTGTGGGGCGTGATGACGAATGTATTGTTTGCGACGCGCTTGAGCTGACCGTCGATGGAGTATGCAACGCCGGAAAGGAAGTCGATCAGACGGCGTGCGGTTTCCTTGTTGGTGCCTTCCAGATTGAGGACAACGGTGCGGCGGTTGAGCAGGTGGTCTGCGATCTGGTTGACCATTTCATAACGGTCGGGCTTGACGACCTTCAGTTCGAGATTGGAACCGCCCATCGGAGCCTGCTGTCTCTGAGGCTGAGGCTGGGGCTGCGGCTGTGCGTCGAAGGGGCTGTAGCCTGCATCATATGCGGGCTGTGCACCCTGTGTATCGGTCATCGGATCTGCACCCGGCATTTCATCGCCGAACAGATCACCGTCGTATTCGTTATAATCGAGATCCTCGGAACCTACCATACCCTTGATCTTGTCAAAAATTCCCATTGTTGTACCTCCACTGTATTTCCTGTGTTTGAATTTATGAATTTTATAAAAATAGAAAATAGATCCTGTTTTGCCTTGATTTTTTTCTGCGTGTTATGAAATATCCCGTTTTTTTCGGCGAATTTCAAATATCACTTTATTATAACACAGATTGAAGATTTGTGCATCATTTTTTTGCACCAAAAACGCATATTTAACAAATTGTTTACATTTTGCCGACGTCATTCGGACAGGGATCGACACGCTGTACTGTCGGACGCGCACCGAAAATGCCCGAACCGACACGAACAATGTCAGAACCGCAGAGAATCGCTGCCTCATAAGAGCCGGACATACCCATGGAGAGAATCGGGCGGATGTCGGGATGTGCATCGAGTCTGTGCGCACAAAGCTGCTCGTAAAGCTTGCGTGTTTCGGAAAAATATGCCGTATAACGTTCCTTTGCATCGGGAGATGTGCCGCAGTTGGGCGCGATGGTCATCAGTCCCGTGATGCGGATGTTTTCATGTACTGCAGCGGCATCGTAAAAGGCGAGAATGGTATCGATATCCGGCGCAATACCGCCCTTTGCCTCCTCCTGTCCGATGTTGATTTCAATCAGACAGTCGATGATGCGGTTATGCTTTTTTGCCTGTCGGTCGATTTCCTTTGCAAGGGAAAGGGAGTCCAGGGAGTGAATCAGATCGACCTTGTCGGCGATATATTTGACCTTATTGGATTGCAGACTTCCGATTAAATGAACGGATACGCCGTCCAGATGCAGAAGCGGATATTTGTCGCACAGCTCCTGTACGCGGTTTTCGCCGATACAGCGGATGCCGCAATGGTCGATGGCATAATTGATGCGTTCTGCGTCTACCGTCTTTGTGACAGCCATCAGCGTGACCTCCTGATGAAACGGGGACTGCGCCTGTCTCTGTGCGATGATATCACGGATTGCCCGGATGTTTTCGGCAATGTCCGCAAATTGGTTCTGTGTGATTTCGCTTGCCATGATGGTGGTTCCTTTCGTGTACGTCAGGAGATGATCTTTCCCGAATACAGGTTTTTGCCGTTGATGATAATGTGGTCGTACATTTCGAGCATATCCGCATCCTCTTCTGAGCCGTTGTTTTCACGGCAAATGAAGTATCCGTCGATTTCGCACATCGGTTCAATGCGGCGGAACTCGACAATATAGCCCTCCAGAATGTAGACGCCCTGTACACCGTCGACAATACGGACAGCGGACAGCGGGACCTTGTAGCCTTCCCATGTCTCGGTAACGATCTGAACGGTCTGACGGCGCAGGAAGGAGAAGTGCTCGGGAATGGTATTGGTACGGAAGACCAGAACGACACGGTCATCGTCCGCCTGCAGAATCATACGGTCGAGAATCATGGAGATGCGGATATCGGAGTTGTAGGGGAAGATGACGGTATAAGTGTAGCCTTCTGTATAGGATCGGGATTCTTCTGTGGTAATTCTGACACCGATATACCAGTTGTATTCGGTGACGATCTTTCCGCAGTTGGTACCTCCCTGTCTGTTTTTCTGCAGGGAAACATCAGCGGCGGAGGAGATCAGACTGTCATATTCGTCGAGTGTCAGATTGGATATTTTTTCGGATGAGAAGATTTCTTCAAATCCGTCGATGTCACTGTAATAATAGCCGGCGCAGTCACTGTAAACGCTTTCCGCGGCGGCACCGGAGCCTGTGATCAGCGCTGTCCGTTCGGATTCGAGCATGCGGATCTGCCGATCGAAGTTTTCGACATGGCGCGTGATGATCAGACGCTGATTCATCGCGGCGATCAGATCGTCAGACTTTGCCATGGCGTAGCCTGCCGCGCCGTCTGCCATTCGGGACAGAAGCGTGTAATACGCATTACTGATCGCGGTGTCAATGAGCTGGGTGTCGGAATAATTGACGTTTTCGTCGAGATTGGAATTGTTCAGAAGTTCAAGCTTTCTCTCAATTTCGGCAATGGCGATACCGGATTCCGACGATGCACTGCCGGTATACACCTGACAAATCTCTTCGCCTACAGAAACCTTGGTGCCGTCTTCTCGGAGGAAATTGATGTTGCCGACGTCCCCGGGGGAGGTATAAAGCAGAGATTCTCCGCGGAAGATGTAAGCATCGTATTCGGATACCTGTTCCTGTGTGGTAAAGGAGATGGATGCGGTATCAACATCGGAGGTCAGACTGCCGATGATATGATACATCAAAAAGACAACAAGTCCGATGGAGCATACTGTGGAAATGACATATTTCAGTACACCCGCAAGATATTTCAAATCCAAGCAGTATCACTCCTTTGCTTTGTTTTGGTCAGACAGATAACAGGCGACGGTCTTCCGGCACAGAAGAGACAGAAGATCCCCTCCTTGTTCAGCGACTTCGGCTGCGGTCTCATCGGGATACAGCCAATGCATTGCAGGGTTGCGGCGAAACCATGTCAGCTGGCGTTTTGCATAACGGCGGGTTGCGGTGCGGAGGTTTTCCGCAGCCTCATCAAGGGGCATTTCTCCGCGCAGGTAAGACAGAAATTCCTTGTATCCGATCGCCTGTGCCGCAGTGGAGCCGTCGGGAAGATACCCCTCGGCATAAAGACGGCGCACTTCTTCTTCAAGACCGCCCTCCAGCATCATGGTGACGCGGCGGTTGATGCGGTCGTGCAGAATGGCGCGGTCACGGTAATCAAGACCGACATAGCAGGCATCAAAGACGGGCGGGGCATTGTGGGACTGCGCATCCCATTCCGATTTGGTTTTTCCGGTCGTCAGATAAATTTCCAACGCACGAAGAACACGCTTGGTATTGTTTTTGTGAATGGCGGCGGCAGAGACAGGATCAACGGCGGTCAACCGTTCGTAAATGCCGTCAATTCCTGCCCGCTCATACTCTGTGCGCAGATCGGTCATGACCGCACTCTCGCCGTCGTCCTCTGGTTTGTCGGAAAACTGCGTTCCGCGGACAGTGCTGTCCAGATACAGTCCCGTACCGCCGCAGAAGATCGGAAGCTTACCGCGTGAGAGGATGTCATGGGCACATTCCGTTGCCGCCTTGACATAATCGGGGCAGGAAAACGGTATGCGCGGGTCGATAAAATCGATGCAGTGATGCGGGATACCATCCATTTCTTCCGGTGTCGGCTTTGCTGTGCCGATGGATAAATACTTGTAGATCTGCATCGAGTCGCAGGAGATGACCTCTCCGTTCAGTGCTTTGGCGGCGGCAACGGCAAGGGCTGTTTTTCCGCTTGCGGTCGGACCGACGATGCAGAGGACGCGCGGGGATTTGGTTTTGTTTTCGTACATTATTATGCGCCCTCGCAGGGTTCGGTTTTGTCGGTGATGAACATCGCATCACCAAAGGAGAAAAAGCGATATTCCCGGCGGATGGCTTCCTCATAAGCAGAGAGAACCATTTCACGGGAGGTCAGCGCGGAAATCAGCATCAGAAGTGTCGATTCCGGCAGATGGAAGTTGGTAATCAGACAGTCAACACAGCGGAAACGGTAGCCGGGATAAATGAAAATACGGGTATCGCCGCTCATCGCGTGCAGAACACCGTTTTCGTCGGTCGCGCTTTCGAGCGTTCGGACAGACGTTGTGCCAACGGCGATGATGCGTCTGCCCTCGGCTTTCGCACGGTTGACCTTTTCTGCCGCTTCTTCAGAAACGGAGAAGTATTCCGCATGCATCACGTGTTCTTCGACGTTGTCGACTTTGACGGGACGGAACGTACCAAGCCCGACATGCAGCATGACGGGGACGATCTCAACGCCTTTTTCGCGGATGCGGTCAAGCAGCTCGGGGGTGAAGTGCAGACCGGCGGTCGGTGCGGCGGCAGAGCCTTCGTGCTTGGCATATACGGTCTGATAACGGCTCCGGTCCTCGAGCTTTGCTGTGATGTACGGCGGGAGCGGCATGTTTCCGATCTCGTCAAGCACTTCATACAGCGTACGGTAATGGGCTTTGTCGTAAGTGAAGCGGACAATGCGGTTGCCGTCCTCGACGGTTTCCAGAATATCGGCGCGCAGGATTCCCTCACCGAAGGAAACCGCCGCCCCGGGCTTGAGCCGTCTTCCAGGATGGAGCAGTACCTCCCAGACATCTTCCTCGATCTGCTTCAGAAGCAGAAATTCAACGGCAACCGTCGAGTTTTCGGCGATCTTTTTGCCGTAGATGCGGGCGGGGATGACCTTGGATTCGTTGAGTACCAAAACGTCGCCCGGCTGCAGATAGTCGATGATGTCGCGGAAAATATGATGTTTGACCTCTCCTGTTTCGCGGTTGAGCAGCATCAGACGGGATTCATCCCGATTCGGTGCGGGTGTCTGTGCGATCAGATGCGGGGGAAGATCATAGTAAAAGTCCTTTGTGGACAGCGGTTTATCGGTCATGGAGTTCTCCTGCGTATGGTTGTTGATTGGGGATGTCACTCAAATATGGGATTTCACAAAAGCGGCGCTGGTTTCGGCACATGCAAACGCATCCATGCCGTCGGACGGGTCATCCTGTTCCACACAGACCCACTCAGCCTTACCGCATGCGGCGAAAATGGCATTCCAGTCAAGAACGCCGGAGCCGACGGGCTTAAAGCCTGCACGACCGCCGTCTTTGACACAGTCCTTGAGATGAATGATCGGTGCACGATCGGCGTAGGTGCGGATGTATTCGGCAGGATCAACCTTACCGGAATAGAGCCAGCAGGTGTCAAGCTCCGCACCGAGCACATCGGCAGACAACGTCTCGTAAAGATGATCGAGCATCGGCTTGCCGTCAAGCAGATCGAGATCGAAATCGTGGTTGTGGTACATGAGCAGCATACCGCGCTTCTTTGCTTCCGCGCCGTAGGTTTTGATCAGCGCACAGGTTTCCTCAAACAGCGCACCGCCCGCAAGACGTTCCTTGGGCAGCCAGCCGATCGGCAGATACTTGACGCCGACAGCGGCAATCGCATCGAGTTCATCGAGATCACATTTGATCAGATCGTCGATGTTTCTGTGAAGCGAGAACATTTCCATTCCCGCTTCTGCTGTCATGTCTGCAAGTTCTTTGGGAGAGTAACCCAAAAGTCCGAACCATTCGATGCCGAGATAGCCCATGTCCTTAGCCTTTGCAAGCGTATCGCGGATCTGGTCGGGGGCTAAGTATGTACGGAGTGTATAAATCTGTAATCCGAGTTTCATTGGTTTGGCTCCTCTGTTATCCGTTCATGACGGCTGCAATATTGGCAATGTCCGTCTCCGTCCAATCGGGATTGATGCCGACATACAGGGTACGGGAGAGAAGATCGAGAGATTTCGGGCACATATCCATCGTGTAGTTCATCTGCAGACCCTGGTTTTCCTTCATCAGGAACGGATCCATTGCGGGATGGAGCGCACCGCGCTTTTCCATGATCTGTGTCCAGTTGGTGTAGATATGCTTGCCGGTATCGATCGGTACAGTCGTGCCGATACCCTTTTCGCTGCACTTCTGCTGGTATGCGCGGCATACCTCTGCCGTTTCAAAGCGCAGAGCAAGGGTCGTGCCGCAGTCGCCTGCGATGTCGTTGGACGGAGCCCAGACAGCCTTGCCTTCACCGCAGACCAGCGCACCGAGTGCGTCACGGTTTCTGCGCAGGTCGGAAAGGATGGAGGGCATCTTCTTCAGCTGTTCAC
>JAFYTT010000223.1 GCA_017558715.1 Clostridia bacterium
GAGCGGTGCATCAGCTATGCAGAATCGCACGACCAGGCGCTCGTCGGCGACAAAACGATCATCTTCCGTCTTGCCGATGCCGAAATGTACGACGGCATGAACCGCGCCTACCACTCCCCGACAATGGATGCGGCGATTGACTACCACAAGCTGATCCGCTTTGCGACGGCAGTGCTGTCGGGCGGCGGCTATCTCAACTTCATGGGCAATGAGTTCGGTCATCCCGAGTGGATCGACTTCCCGCGCGAGGGCAACGGCTGGTCGTTCCATCATGCGCGCCGTCAGTGGTCGCTGGTGCGTGACCCGTTCTCCAAATTTGAATTTCTGTCGAACTTCGACCGCGCGCTGATGGCACATCTGCAAGGTCACAATCTCCCCGCCGCACCGAAGGCAGAGGTGATCTGGCTTGACGAGCAGAAGCATCTGATGATCTTCTCACGCGGCAAACAGCTTTACGTCATCAACTGGCATCCGACGCAGTCCTGCGAGCATCTGTTTGTCTATCGCGGCGACGATGACTCCGACTGGCGCGTGACGCTGTCCACCGACCGAACGGACTTCGGCGGTCAGGGACGCATTGCCGAGGATGTCGTCTATTCCCCCACCGATACGCCCCACGGAAAAGGCTTCTTCGTCTATGCCCCCGCAAGATCGGCAATGGTGCTCGGACGCGTGCCGAGACGGAAAAATAAATGAGAAATTAGAAATGAGAAATGAGAAATTATTTTACAGTTGGGTTTTTCGCATTGTAAGCTGATTCTTCATTCTATTCCCTTTCCTCAGCCGAGCTTCCATCGATATCAGAAAGGACCACCACCATGAAAATCCGCATGTTAGCACTCCTGCTTGCGCTGTTCTGTACCCTCTCCTTTGCCGCCTGCGACACCCCTGCTCCCGATACCGATCCGACCGGCACGGATGCGGCTTATGAAGAAGAGGAAACCACCGAGGAGCCCATTGTTATCAATGAAGACACGATGGTGCTCGCTCAGGACAAGGAAACCGAATACGTTATCGTTCGCTCCGTCGATTCCACCGATGCCGAAATCAAGGCGGCGTATGACCTGCACCAATACATTTCCAAGATGACCGGCTGCCGTCTGCGCATCATCACCGACGATCAGCCCGAAACCGACTATGAAATCGTCGTCGGCTACACCAACCGCCAGAGTGACGGTCAGTTCGACGAATCTGCCCTCGGCGACGAAGGCTTTGTCATCGAGCACGTCGGCAAGAAGATCTTCATCGCGGGCAGCGATACGCACGGCGCGCTGTACGGCGTTTATACGTTCCTTGACGAATACCTCGGCGTGCGCTTTTATTCCTCCGAATATGAGTATATCCCCAAAAAGCCCGTACTCGTCGTTCAGCCCTTTGAACGCGATATGCAGATTCCCGTCTTTGCGTACCGTGATGTCGACTTTGTCACCTCGCGCGTCGACGATTATCAGGCGAAGCTGAAGCTCAACGGCATGTACGCACCGGGTGACGCTTCGGTCGGCGGCAGAGTCGACTATGTCGGCGGCTTTGTGCATACGTTCAACAATCTTGTTCCCCCGTCTGTCTACGGTGCATCGCATCCCGAATACTGGGGCATGAATCCCGACGGCACACCGCAGCCCGAGGGCGGTCGTCAGCTGTGTCTGTCCAATCCCGAGGTGCTTGCCATCGCAACGGAATCCGTCCGTCAGCTTCTGCAGAACAACCCGTCCGCCGACATCATCTCCATCTCGCAGAACGACTCGGGCGAGCAGCTTCCCTGCATGTGCAAAAACTGTCAGGCAATCTACGACGAGGAAGGCGCATATTCGGGCGCGATCATCCGCTTTGTCAACGCCATCGCGGGCGAATTTGCCGCCGACTACCCGGATGTCATGTTCGATACGCTTGCCTACCGCTATTCCCGTTCTGTCTGCAAGACGGTCCCTGCCGACAACGTCATCGTGCGTCTCTGTACGATTGAATGCTGCTTCTCCCATCCGCTCGGCACGTGTCCCGATGTCTACGGCAAGCCGGGCTCCGACAACACCATCGCCGACGACATCCGTGCATGGGGTGCTGTCACCGACAACGTCTACGTCTGGGACTACGTCACCAACTACGCCGAAGCCGTCACGATCTTCCCGAACTTCAACACCCTGCTTCCCAACGTAAAGTTCTTCGCCGACCACAGCGTCACCGGCGTCTATGAAGAAGGCAACTACTTCTCCGAAACGGGCGACTTCTCCGACCTGCGCTGTTACATCATGGCAAAGATTCTGTGGGATCCCTTCATGTCCGAGGAGGAATATTGGGGTCACATCGACGATTTCCTGCGCGGTATGTATGGCAAGGGATGGAAGAACATCCGCGCATACCTCGATCTTGCGCAGGAGCTGGTGAAAGACACCCACTTCGGCATTTATGACCGTGCGGCGGAATGTTTGTATAAGAACCAGCTTTCCAAGCGTTCCCGCGACGAACTGCCCGATACGCTGACGCTTGACATGATTCTCAATTACGAGACGACCGACTGGTCACCGTATCTGCTCTACTACCGCAGCTATGCGCCGTCCGAACTGGTTTCCCGCGGGTATGAGCTGTTCGATGCCGCACTTGCAGCAGCGGATGAAGATCAGGCAGAGCGCATCGGCAAGATCAAGCTGCAGCTGGACTTCCTCAATTCCTACACGCTGTACGCAAACGCCAACAAGGATGTGCTGTACGACAACATCGAGCAGCTTCTGATCAACTTCTTCGACGATCATCCAGACGGTGCTCAGATTCCCGTAAACGAACAGAAATCGTATATCCGCACCATCCGTGAGCATGCGGCGGAGCGCTATCTTGCCTCCTATGAGGAATACAACCGCGAGCTGTATCAAAGAGCCGTCTGGTACGGTATCACGATGATCCACGAGGGCGATGCGGACATCTCGGAATCGAAGGATCAGATGAACTTTGACAGAGTACCGCGGGAGTGGTAAACGCAAAAGGATAACAAAAACACCGCATGCAGACAGTCACAGTCTCATGCGGTGCTGTTTTATGCTTTTTCATTCCACCGATTCCAGTCGGAACAGCCGCTTTGCGTTCCGCCACAGAATCTTTTCGTTGTCCTCCTCCGACAGTCCGAGCGAGAAGAACGTGTCAACCTCGGTTTTCGGCACCCACATCGGGTAGTCCGTGCCGAAGATGACATGATCGGCGCCGAGCGTCAGAATCAGCTCCCGTGCCCGTTCTGCCGTCATGAATCCAAAGGTCGACGAGCAGTCATAATAGAGATTGGGCAGTCCCCGGAGCTGTGCTACGGCATCCTCCCAGACGGAATAGCCGCCGAGATGCGCGCCGATGAAAATGAGGTTCGGGAACTTTTCCACCATCGGGCGCAGACGGTTGGGATTGGACATATCATAGCGGCGGTCACCCGTATGCAGAAGCACGGGAATCCCTGCCTGCTCACACAGCGCGTAAATGGTCTGACAGCGTTCGTCGTCGATGCAGAAGCCCTGAACATCGGGATGGAGCTTGACGCCGCGCAGATCGAGCGACAGAAGATGCTTCATATCGCCCGCCATGTCCTCGGACAGCGGATGCATCGTGCCAAGTCCCGTCATCGTCCCGCCGCTCCCCAGCACCTCACCTGCGATAAATTCGTTGATGGAGGCGACCTGCGAGGGCTTTGTCGCAACGGAAAAGATCATGGAATGGGTAATCCCGGCAGCAGAAGCCTCCTTCTGCAAGGTCGCTTTGGTGCCGTCCCCGTGCATTTGGATATCGTAAAACGCGCCGATGCCTGCCACCGCTTTTGCGGCAACCTTTTCGGGATAAATGTGACAGTGACAGTCGACAATCGGAATGTGCGGATGCATAGGTCTCTCCTTTTTGATGCATAAAATCTCATGAATAATGAAGATTATACACCCATTTGCACACTTTGTCAAGGGATTTTCGGATTTTCAAAATTTGTAATTTTCCGCAAACATTCCTTATCATTCATGATTCTGTCACAATTTTATGGTATACTGATGGATAACAAATCGAAATGATGCAGGAGGAAGCTGCGATGAAACACAAAACACCCGAATATCCCACATGGGAAATCCGCGATTTCCGTGATCTGCTCGACGGCATGGAACAGCGGTATGATGACAACATCGCCTATCTGTGGCGCGATCCGCTTGCCGAGGACGGTATTGCCGCACGCACATATGCCGACATGGCACGTGACGTCAAAAGTCTTGCGGCATATCTGTGCGCGATGGGACTGGAACACAAAAAAATCGCCGTCTGCGGCAAAAATTCCTATCGCTGGTCCATTTCGTTTCTTGCGATCGTATGCGGATGCGGTGTCGCCGTCCCGCTCGACCGCGAATTGAGTGCCGCGGCGCTGACGAAATTTCTGACCGACGCGGAATGTGACGCGATTCTCTATGAGGACGACATGCGCGACAAGCTCTCGGCGGTCACGCTTGACGGTCTTCTGAAGATGCCGCTGTCCCTTGCCGACACGTATCTGTCCCAGGGCGATGCACTGCGCGAGGCCGGAAGCCGTTCTTATGAAAATCACACGGTGGATGCCGATGCGCTCGGGGTACTGGTCTATACCGCAGGAAACCCGGGGATATCGAGAGGTGTCATGCTGTCCCAGCACAACCTCTGCGCGGACATCATGGCGGTGTGCAGTCGGTTCCGCATCCGTGAGGACGACCGTATGCTTTCCCATCTGCCGCCGCATCAGGTCTATCAGATCACCACATCCATGTCGGCGCTGTACTGCGGTGCATCCGTTGCCTTCAACGATTCCGTTCGCCGCATGCCCTCCGACCTGTCCCTCTTCCGTCCGACCGTCATGGTCACCGTTCCCGCGGTGGTCGAGTTCCTTTCCCGCTTCATTGAAAAAGGATATGCCGAGGCGCGCGGCGGAAAACTGCTGCTCGGTGTTCAGAAAACCGCGACGGGCATCGTCTCAAACACCCTCGGCATTGTCTCAAAGCGTACCGCCGAGAAGTCCCGCCGCAGCATTTATTCCACCGTACACAGCTTCTTGGGCGGCAGACTGCGCGCGGTCATCGTCGGTGCGGCTCCGCTGAAGGAAAGTGTGTTCCGACAGCTGGAAAAGTACGGATATGCCGTCTATTCCGGCTACGGACTGACGGAAGCCTCCCCGATTGCGCTGATGCACCATGACATGTACCGCGCCCCCGACGATGTCGGATATCCGATTCCGGGTCTTGAGGTGCGCATCGACGACCCCGACGACAACGGCATCGGCGCGCTGTGCATCAAGGGTCCGACGGTCATGCTCGGCTATTATCAAAACGAAGAAGCGACAGCGGCTGTCCTGCACGACGGCTGGCTTTCCACGGGCGACTTTGCGCAGATGACCGAATCGTGCGCCATCCGCATCACCGGTTCCGAAAAGCCCGCCATCGTCCTGCCGACGGGAAAGAAGATTGTCCCCGCGGAGCTGGAATCGTACATTTCCGCCCATCCGCTCGTTTCCGCCTGCAAGGTTTATGCGGAGGGCGAAGGTGGGGAATTGACGCTTTGTGTTTCGGTCTATCCCGATTTTGCACAGCTTGCGGCGGCGCTTTCCCTGCAAACGGAAACGCCCGACAGCGATGCGCTGAAAACGCTTTCCGAGGAGGATACCGCGCGCGCAAAGACGCTGCTGCTCGATATCGTCCGTGATGTCAATGCACAACTGCCGCAGTACAAGCACATCAAAAAGCTCGTTGTCCGCAAAACGCCGTTTTCGGAGCAGGCGGAGGGATAACGCGAATGGAACAGTACAGAGCGGCGGTGCAATATTGGCAAAGCAAGCAAATCACGACAGATGCGGCGCTTGCCCAGATCTTGAACGGACAAAGCATTCTGCTTGCGTATCACTCGGGCAAAATCGAAAATGACCGCATCACATATCATGATACCCGTGAAATCTTTGAGCATGACGGCGTTACGTCCTATACAGGGGACTTGCGGACGCTGTATGAAATTCACAACGCCAAGGCGGCATGGGCGTATTTTCTGATTGCGTTCCGCGGCAGATATCCGATCGATGTAGCACTCGTCAAAGAATTTCAGCGTCTTCTGACGCAGAATACGTACGATACAAGACGGTATCAGCTTGGTGAGCGCGCAGGTGAATATAAGCATCACGATTATGTCACAGGACGGGAGGAAGTCGGTGCCGCACCCGAAGATGTGGCTGACGAAATGGCAGAGCTGCTCGAGGAACTACAGGAGATTCCCGACGATAAGGTCCTGACGGCAGCCGCTTACTTCCATGCCAAGCTTGAAAACATCCATCCCTTTGCCGATGGGAACGGACGTGTCGGCAGACTTCTGTTCAACTATCTTCTGGTTCTTCACAACCACCCGCCGATCATCATTCACGAAGAAGACCGACGGCAGTATTATGATGCGCTGGAAGCATGGGATACGGTGCAGAACCTTACGCCGCTGTGTGAATTTCTGCGCGAACAAACCGTCAAAACCTGGACAAAACAGATGGAGCGCGTCAACAGAAAAGCCGCGAACATCCAAAAACCCTTCTAAAAATACCACTTTCCAAAGGAGAACCACTCATGCAGAAACGCATCCTCGGTGTCGACCTCGGTGATGCCAGAACCGGTCTTGCCGTGTCCGACGCGCTCGGATTTTTAGCCGGCGGCATCGGTTACATCAAATCGGGACACCCGCCCAAAATCGCCGAAGAAATTTTAGCGGCGGCAAAAGAACACGATGTCGGTCTGATCGTCATCGGCAACCCCATCAATATGAACGGAACACTCGGTCCGCGCGCGGAAAAGATTCAGTCCTTTGTCGAGCTGCTTGAGAGCATGACCGATATCCCGATCGTCAAGTTTGACGAACGGCTGTCGACCGCCGCGGCACATCGGATCCTCAACGAAACGAACATCAAGTCCGGCAAGCGCAAAACCGTCATCGATACCCTCTCCGCCCAGATCATCCTGCAGAATTATCTGGATGCCAACCGAAACAAATCCAACTGAAAGTCAAACGACCATGAAAACAATCCATCCAACAAACGTACCCCGGGTAAAGCCCGACCATAGCCGCGCGCCTCTCCGTGCGGAGCAGAAAATGCTTTCCGATATCCGTCTGGCATCGCTGATCTGCATGCTGGCAGCCCCTCTGCTCATCGACGGTCTGCTCCGTGCCGTGAACGTCTATGTCGATACCTACCTCGCGGTGTTCTATCCGACAACCGCCGTCGTGGTTCTGCAGTGGATGCTCTATTATCTTCTGCTGATCCTCTCCTATGTCTATCAGGCCGCCTCCTACGGGATTCTCGGCTATAGTGTCATGCGCTACGGCGTGAAAAAGTCGGGTCTGCCGATCATCCTCATTCTGGTATCGTCAACCGTGAGCTACGCCGCAGGGATTCTTGAATTTCTGTATCTGTCGGGCACCGCGTCGGTCAAAAGCAATCTGATCTTCTATGTGTCCTACTGGGCGCTCAATTACCTGCTTTCCCTGTTCACCTGCCTGTGTCTGATTTTCCTGTGCGCCTTTCTGCGTTATGCGTTCCAGAGAAACAAGCGCACGCAGAAGCCCCGCCAAAGCTTCCGCCAAAATCCCCTTGCGTATACTGCCGGGAAAACCGAAGCCGCACAGATGCCGGACGGAGATACCCGTCTGCACGTGGAAATCACCGCAGAGGATGCCGCCGCTCGCCGACAGAACGTCCTGCGCCGTCTGTATCTGTGGATGACTGCCCTGCTGTTTGGCTTCCGCTTCCTTCCGAGTGTGGCAAACATGGTCACGGAGATCCGAGAGGTCGGTGCGCCCGGCGATATCTGGGACGTCATTACCCTGCTCCAGCCGCTGGCAGAGATCACGCTGCTTTCCGCCCTCGGCTACTTTGTCATGCTGTATATCGGCTCTGTCCTGACCGAACGCAATGCGGCGGCAAAGGAAGCGTCCGAACATGAAACGACTGCCGCATGATGCCATTCCGTCAACATCCGCATATGTGAGGACGATGCATGGAAAAAGACCATGCTTGTGACAACCGTCATCCTGTCAATCGGATTTGCGGTCAGCCTGCAGCGCTATCACCGACCGATGCTCGTCAGGGTCATGACACGGTTTGAAAAATAAACATAAAAATCCGAAGACGGTGTTTTTTGCACATCTTCGGATTTCTCTTTTCTTTTATGAAATTTACGCGTTCTTCGGCACAAACGCAATGACAATCGCGCCGGGACCGGTATGCGTACCGATGACGCATCCGAGCTGTCCGCGCTTGATCCGATCCGCATAATCGCCGACGGTCTCGGTGCTGTCATCGAGGAACCGCTGTACCGCGCCGTCGTTCAGATCTCCTGCATACGTCATCACAACAGGCATGGAAAAATCAATGCCGCCGCAGGCGAGAATACTGTCGTTCATCATCTTGTGGCTCTGCTTGATGCCGCGCGCCTTGCCGACCGTCTCGAGCTTGCCCTCACCGTTGAGCGTCAGGACAGGCTTGATGCTCAACATACCGCCGACAAACGCACTTGCCGCAGAAATTCTGCCGCCGCGCTTCAGATATTCCAGCGTTTCCAGCCGTACAAACAGACGCATGCGGTGACGGATATCGTCAAGCTCTGAGTAGATTTCCGCAGCAGATTTTCCCGCTTTCTGCAGCTGCAGGGCGCGTTCGATCAGCACCTGTTCGCCCGCCGTCGCCGTCAGACTGTTGATGACGAAGATTTTTCCGGGATAGTCTGCCGCCGCGATGACCGCACTCTGATACGTTCCCGACAGCGCACCGGACATGGTAATGACAACAACCTCATCGCCGTCAGCAACCGCACGGTCAAACACCTCGGCAAATTCGCCCGGATTGACCTGACTGGTACGCGCAAGCTCCTTGTTGGCTTCGAGCTTTTCAAAAAATTCGTCGGGGACGATATCAATGCCGTCGCGGTATTCGGTGTCGCCAAGGGTGGTTTTCAGGGGAACAAAGCCGATGTTGTGCTCTTTGGCAAAGGCTGTGGTGATGTCGGATGCGGAATCTACGATGATTTTAACGCTCATGAAGGGATCTCCTTATGTTGTAGTTTTTTGATTTCGGGTTTGCAGAAAAACGGAAAGTGCCATCAGACACAGGGCGGGATAGTACGTACCCATGCAGGCGTTGTCGGTCCAGTCCCACCGCCCGATGAACCAGTCAAAGACGAGCATCAGATCGGAGAAGAAGAACAGCGCACTGCCGATGGCAAGTGTGACCGTCGTGAGAGTTTTGTGCGCGAGCGCATTGCCGACGGCTTTTCCGAGCATGGATGAGATGATCAGCGCATAGACAAGACAGACGATGCGGAATACGGGTACGTCAAAGGTCAAGAGCGGCGAGAACAGCAGAAAGGATGCCGCGCCGACAAACAGTACCGCGCTCACAATCACGTCAAGGAGACGCGGGCGCAGGAGAAATCCGTAGGCGATGACGAAAAAGATATGTCCCAGTGCAAAGACACCTGCACCGACGATGAAGTTGTAGCCGATCAGAACGTCGCCGAGAAACGCAAGGAACAGACCGAGCAGCATCGAAACACCGAATCGGCGATCCCCTTTGCGTGCGGAAAACGCATAGACGCAGTTGACAAGACCCAAGAGGACAAACAGTCCCGAGCAGGTGCATTTCAGCGCAAAGTCAAAGCCGTTTTTCTGATAGAAGTAATTGAGGATGCAGATGACGGCGATGAGAAGCACATTGAGTGCGGCAATCAGTTTTTGTTGTTTCATTTGAAAATCCCTCTTTTCTTATCTTAATACCATCTTCAGCATCCACGCATACAATGGATTCTTGTACGGCTGATAGCGCATCGGCAGGTCAAGCCAGGTTTTCTTGTCGACGACCGACTTGTAATGGGTGAACGCATCAAAGCCGCGCTTGCCGTGGTAGGCACCCATGCCGCTTTCCCCGACACCGCCGAAGCCCATTTCCGAGGTCGCCAGATGGATGACAACGTCGTTGATGCATCCGCCGCCGTAAGACAGCTCCGTTGTGACACGGCGCATGTGGTCTTTGTCGGAGGAGAACAGGTACAGCGCAAGCGGCTTGTCCTTTTGCTTGAGATCGTCGATCATCGCATCAAAATGTTCAAAGGTCAGAATCGGCATGATCGGACCGAAGATTTCCTCGCCCATGACAGCGTCATCCCATGTGACCCCGTCCATCACGGTCGGCGCAATCCGACACGATCCCCCGTCCGATTCTCCGCCGTGGATGACCTTTGCGTCATCGATCAGCCCAAGCAGACGCGCGTAGTGCTTTTCGTTGATGATTTTGCCAAAATCCTTGTTGTCAAGCGGTTTTTCGCCGAACTGCGCGGTAATCTGCGCCTTGACTTCTTTGACAAACGCATCCTTGATCTGTGCGTCACAGAGGATATAGTCGGGCGCGACGCAGGTCTGACCGCAGTTTACGTATTTGCCGAAGACGATGCGTTTTGCGGCAAGCGGAAGATTGGCGGTTTTGTCGACAATGCAGGGACTTTTGCCGCCGAGCTCCAGCACAACGGGTGTCAGATGCTCCGCCGTGCGGCGCAGAACCTCACGTCCGACCGACTGGCTTCCCGTGAAGAAGACAAGGTCAAACTTCCGGTCAAGCAGAGCCGTGTTCTCCGCTCTGCCGCCCTGCACCACCGCGACATAGTCGGGCGGAAAACATTCTGCGACGATTTTGGCGATGATCGCACTCGTTGCGGGAGAGTAGGCGCTTGGCTTGACGATTGCCGTATTGCCCGCCGCAATCGCATCGGCAAGCGGATCGATCGTCAGAAGGAACGGATAGTTCCACGGGCTCATAATCAGCGTACATCCGAGCGGCACCGGCTGAACATAGCTGTGCGAGGGAAACTGCGCAATCGGCGTGTACACCGTTTTGCGGCGGGAAAATTTCTTTGCGTGACGGATCATATAGCTGATTTCCGTCATCGCAAGACCCGATTCGCACATAAAGCCCTCGTAGTGGGATTTGCCGAGATCTGTTTTCAGCGCGTCGTTGATTTCGGTCTGATACTGTTTGACGGCACTGTATAATTTTTTGAGCTGCTCGATGCGGAATCGCACATCGACGGTTTTGCCCGTGCGGTAAAACGCGCGCTGGGCATCGAGCAGGCGGGTGATTTGTTCGCTTGTCATGGGTGGGGTCTCCTGTTTTTTTGGGGGATGGAGGATGGTTTTGGGTGATGCATACGATCGATTTGTGGGAAACCATATTTTCCTGTAATTTTTGCCATCATAATTGTCAGGACTACGCGGTTATTGAAAGCATGATCGTATGAATCGGCGTTATGCCCCTACGCGGTTATTGAAAGAATGTGCGTCTGCCGAAGTCCTATCCGTTTGATTTTCACATCTTCTCAAATCCGACCAGCACACCGCCCGGCTCGGCATAAAAGCTGCACAGACCGCGGAATGGGTGAATCTCAATGTCGGTTTCGGGGAATTGTGCGGCGATGCGGGATGCCAGTTCCCGTGCACCTGCCTCATTTTGGCAATGGCCGATGCTGACACGACCGCCCTTCAGTCCGCGCTCGGAAAGCTCGTTCACAATGGTATCGAGCGCACGGGATTCGCCGCGGCATTTGTGTCCCGGCTCCAGGGTACCTTCGTCACTGGCGCGACCGACAATGCAGATTCCCGCAATGCCGACGAGCTTTGCAACGAGCGGCGACACACGTCCGTTGTTGGCAAAGTTTTTGAGGGATTTGAGCATAAAGGTCAGTCCCGTTTTCTCTTTGTACGCCATGATGTCGGCGCAGATGTCCTCATAATCCATTCCGCTTGCGTAGTTGTCTGCCGCACGGCGAATCATCAGCGAAATTTCCGGTCCTGCGGAAAGCGTATCGACGACAAACACACGTCTGCCCGGATTCTGCTCCTCATACGTCTTTTTTGCAAGGCAGGCGGAATTGTAGCTGCCCGACAGACCGCTCGTGATCGCCGTACAGAGAATGTCATCGGCATCCCCGAACGCCGCAAGCCAGTCGGCGGTATTGGGACAGGAGCTTTGGGAGCGTCCCTTGTAGTGAAACAGAAAGTCGACCATTTCATCGACGTTCAGCGCAGCATCATCGGTAAATTCGCGCGCGGCGGTAATGAGCTTCATCGGTGCGCATGCGTAGTCGATATGGGCGTGGCGGGTGTTTTCAAAGGTCAGAATGTCGGACGAGGAATCCGATACAATCTTAAAGGTTCTCATGGTGTTCTCCTGTGATCATATTCAAAAAGGGTGTAAGTTCTGCGGCATCCATCAGGCGCGGCACGGGATACAGGGGATTTGCCTCATTGGCAGCCTGTGCCGAAAGGATCGGAATGTCATCCCGCCGAATGCCGTCGATGGTTTTGGGAATCCCCATTCGCTCATTGAGCATACGGATCGCCGCAATGAAGCTTCTCGCACCGTCCGCAGGTGTATCGTGCCCGGTACAGATTCCCGCGGCAATGCCGAGCTTGTGGAGTTTTTTGTGTGCCGATGCACCGTAGCCCTCCAATACATACGGCAGTATTACGGCGTTGGCAAGTCCGTGCGGTGTTCCGTATCTGCCGCCGAGCGCATGGGCAAGCGCGTGGACATAGCCGACATAGGATTTGGAAAATGCCGCACCGGCTTCGTATGCCGCATGGAGCATCTCCTCCCGCGCACAAAGATCGCTGCCGTCACGGTACGCGCGCTCGATGTTTGCAAAGATGCGTTTGACGGCGGACACTGCCAGCGCACGGGTTTCTTTTGTCGTGGAGCGTCCGATGTATGCCTCCACCGCATGGGTCAGCGCATCCATACCGGTTGTCGCGGTCAGATGCGGCGGGAGGGTTTTCGTGAGGGTCGGGTCAAGCACGGCAAAATGCGGAATCAGAGGAAAGCTCATAATCGCGTATTTGTGCTTGCGTGCGGGATCGGTGATGACGGCGGCAAGCGTTGTTTCGCTGCCCGTCCCAGCCGTGGTCGGAATGGCAATCAGCGTCGGCAGGGATCTCCATACCCGCAGAATTCCCGCCGACTGTCCGATCTTCCGTCCGGGATACGCAGCACGGACACCGACGGCTTTGGCGCAGTCCATGGCAGACCCGCCGCCGACGGCAATCAGCGTATCGCAGTGATGCTCGCACCACAGCGCATAGGCATCCTCGACGTTGTCCACGGTCGGGTTGGGTTGTGTGCCGTCATATACGGTATAACCAATGCCGTTTGCCGACAAGGCATCGCACAGCGGCGTGCAAAGTCCGTTTTGGACAATGCCGCGGTCGGTGACGATCAGCACGGACTGTGCCGGCACACGGTGTGCTGTTTTGTGTGTGAGCATCGTGCAAAGCTCTTCACACGAGGCAAGAATTTCCGGCTTGCGATACGGCAGAATCGGCAATGCCAGACGGAAGCCGAGCTGAAAGACACGGCACCAAAGTTTTTTTATAAAGAACATATAGGGTCTCCTGATCGGGTTTCGGAATGGATGGTCGGATGGATCTCGTTACTGCTCCCGATCGCTTTTGATGCACGCCTCAAGGCTGTCCGAGATCATGGCAAGACTGCGGTAGAACGCCACGCGCTCCTCCTCGGTCATTGCCGCGCTGACGTCATCGAGGACACGGCTGATCTTTGCGGCGACCTTTGCCGCGACCATTCTGCCCTGTTCTGTCAGATACAGGGGACTTTTATAGCGTTTTGCGGATTTGGATTCGCAGAGAATGTATCCGTTTGTTTCCAGATAGTCAAGGGATCGCGATACGGTCGCCTTGTCTTCTTCACAGCGCTCACACAGCTCCGTCGCCGTCAGTCCGTCCGTGATATACAGATAGTACAGACACGAAACGTGCGGAGAGCGCAGACCGTATTCCTCGACCTCCTGATTCTTGATTTTCCTGATGCTGCGGCTGATCTTCGTAATCAGCGCGGTAAACAACTCAAAGCGTTCTTCCATCGTGCTTCTTCCTTTCGGTTATCCAAAGATGTTGATATCTCAACAAGTCGGGTTTCAGTATACCACAAACTTGTTGATTTGTCAACAGGTTTCGCCAAAAAAAGAAGCACACACGGAAATGATGCGCTGTTTTGACAGTTTTTGCGTATATTTTTGGCATCATCTGGTTTTCGATACTATTATAAACGATATCACGGAATTTGTCAATGGGTTTTTATAAAGTTTACATGTTATTCATAAACCAAAATCCGACAGACGAGCCGGTGATGGTATGCGCAAGTTGACAGCACCAATGAAAAAAGCTGCCAACACTTACCGTTGACAGCCATTCTCCCAAGCCTGCAAAAGCTCTTTGAGACGTTCTTTTGTATCGGCATCGTCAAGCTCTGCCGGATCTGATACCGACACGGTTTTCACATACTGCGGATACCGTTTTGCCACATACCCGCCGCCCTTGCCCGTCGGCAGCGTCCGCAGCTCCTCAAAGCACCACGCGGGAAAGACGACGGGAGCACCGACGGTATCCTCCCACGCTGCGCGGTAGATACACTGCCCCACTGAGGATGCCGCCATCGCAAGGGATGCGACCGTGTTCTTCTGCAGAAGCGGCTGATCGGCAGGACAGAACATGCAGGCGGATACTTTTCCGACCGCATCGAGTCCGAGCCGCACGGTGTCGTTTCGGTCGGGCAGATCATGAAGCACCACATCAACACCGCGGCGGGTACAGTAGTCGGCGACATCGCTGTGACGGGTCACAACCACGCGGCGCGAAAAAATGCCGTCCGTGGATGCGAGAATCCGCGCAATCATCGGTTCCCCGCCAAAGTCCGCAATCAGCTTGTTCCCGCCGAAGCGTTTTCCCATGCCCGATGCCATGATGACGCATCCGACATCGCCCGGGAGACGATCAAAATTCAGCACAAACGATGCATCGGTGGGAATGATGCGGGAAATTTCCCCGAGAACCTCATCTCGCACCACGCAAATCAGACGCTTTTGTGCGGCGAGCTTCCCCAGTGCGCAAAGATACGCCTCACAACCAAGCTCCAGATATCCGATTTCGTCAATCGTGACAAATTCGCCCGCAGTCTCGGCACACCGCTCCAAAAGCTTCACCCCGAAGACAGAAAACCCGTCCTCTGTCGGGCGCATTTTCCGCTCGGTTCCGGGCAGGGTCGGGTCATATACGGCAATCCTGGCAGCTTCCCCCGTCAGATTGTCGGTCATCGTGACAGCGGTCATCGGAATGGCTTTCGTCGTGATGCCGGGATACGTGTTTTGCCCGCACAAACCACGCAGAAGCGTTGTTTTCCCCGCACCTCTGGACCCGGTCAAAATCAGATGCCGTCGTCCGGATGCGAGAAACGCACGGCGGACATCGTCGGGATTCGGATACTTACGATCGGTCATTCTGCACTCCCCTCCGCATTTCCTCGTTGTAAAATCTTTATTATTATTTATATTATTTCCCGTCCCGCAGCAAGACCCACTGCTCCTCGACCCGCAAAAGCCGCACATCCCCGTAGATCATCCGCAGAAGACGTTCGGTCTCGGCGGGGTCATCGGTCATCGGCGACACAGATCCTGCCGTCGTTCCGTCCCGCAAAAACAACAGGCGGTCACAGGCATTGAGCGCCAGTATCGGGTCATGCAGGGCAACGAGCGCACAGCCGCCTGTATGACGGACATAGGTGCGCAGAAGATCCAGCGTGCGGTGGCGCATGGCGTAATCAAGTGCGCTTTCCGGCTCGTCGAGCAGCAGAAGACGGCGGTCGCAGACCAGCGTACGCGCAAGAATACAGAGCTGCTTCTGTCCCTCGCTCAGTTTTTGATAGTTGTGCTCGGCATACCCTCCAAGACCGACCTTGGCAAGCGCCCCGACAGCCGATCTGCGCATGGATTCGGTGGGACGTTCGAGCAGTCCGAGCGAGGCATGAAATCCCATCAGCACGACATCGATGACGGGAATGTCGATTTGTATCCCGCTTCTCTGCGGAATGTAGCCGCATACCTGCGACAACTGCCGCGCGGAGAGGGTTTCCAGTGCTGTGCCGTCGAGCGTACACGTGCCCCTGTGCGGCAGAATCCCGCAGACCGCCTTGATCAGCGTCGTTTTGCCCGAGCCGTTGGCACCGAGGATGCCTGTGATACTGCCTGCGTCCAGAGAAAAGGAGCAGTCTTTGATAACACCGCGGTTCTTGTAGCCTGCGGTGATGGATTGTGCTTGGAAGATTGGCATGTGGGTACTCCTGTTTGTGGATTGCAATGGTTAGGTCAGGCGGCGATGTGGGAGATCAGCATTCTATACCCGCGCATTCCGCTTTCCCAGCACCAGCCAGATCAAAAACGGTGCGCCGAGCAGACTGGTAAAGATACTGACGGGAAGCTCTGCCGCCCAGGCGGTTCTTGCAAGGATATCCGCGCCGAGCAGTAAAATCCCGCCCGTGATGCCGCCGAGCAGCATCGTGGAAATGCGGTTTTCCCCGGTCAGAAGCCTTGCAATGTGCGGCGCGAGCAGTCCGATGAAGCTGATCAGCCCTGTTCCGCTGATGACCGCGGCGACGGTGAGGGTTGCCGTGATGAGGACGGTGAGACGCATTTTGCCGACCGACACGCCGAGCATCCGCGCTTCTCCTTCTTCTGCCGAGAGCAGGATGATCTGTCGGTGCAGAAAGAACAGAACCGCACAACACAGAACCGTCAGCACGAGATTGCCGCCGCACTCCGACAGCGTGATGCCGTTCAGACTGCCCATCATCCAGTATTCGATCGACGCAAGCTCACGCTCCGGGTCGGCGGTCAGCTTCAGCGCCATCAGAGCCGTCTGGGACAGCGCATGGACGGCAATGCCCGCGAGGACAATGGTGCTGTTTTTGGAACTTTTGTCAAGGGTTGAGAGCACAATCGCGGTAACAGCGGCAAACAGCGCACCGACAAATGCCGATGCCGTAACCGCCGCACCCGCCGATACGCCGGAGAAGAACAGAATCCCCGCCGCCGCACCCGTCGATGCTCCCGAGGACACACCGACGATATCGGGCGATGCCAGAGGATTGGAGAATACCGTCTGAAAGACAAAGCCGCAGACACCGAGCGCAAACCCGCCGATCAGTCCGACAAGCACACGCGGCAGCCGCAGGGTCAGAAACACGCGCCATTGCATGTCGTCTCCCGAAAGCAGAAGACCCGGCGACAGCGGATATTTTCCGATGAATAAACTGCACAGGGCGAGTGCCAACAAAAGACACCCGCCTGTGATGCAAAGCGATTTAATTTTCACGGTAGGTAAAGCCGTAGAAGGTTTCGTAGAAGCTGTCAGCCGTCGCCATGACGTCCGCATCGGTCATTTTGTCGGGATGCAGAACGCCCGCCAGCCAGACAGAACCGAGCACGGCACTCGGAACGGGGCTGTCCCATGCCTCGGCATCGCCCGGCATCTGATAGACATTGCCGTTTGCAATCGCCGAAACACCCGCAAGATTTGCGTCGGCAAGCACATCGTCAACGGTATAGGACGCATCGGATGCGAGGATGATATAGTCGGGATTCCATGCAAGAATCTGCTCATAGGAAACATTTGCCCAATACGTATCGGTAATTTCCGCCGCCGCATTGACACCGCCCGCACGGCTGATCAGCGATGACTGGTACATGCCGTCCCCTGCCGTGCTCAGAAAATCGGAGTTGCCTGCAAGATAGACCTTGGGTGCATCGATACCGGAAAGACGGGATGCAAGGTCGTCCTCGGTCTTGTCCATGAAGGACAGAAGCTCGTTTGCACGCTTGCCGCAGTTCATCGCAGACGCGATCAGCGAAATCATCTCGCGCAGTCCCGCTTCATCCTCGGGATTGACGAGCAGTGCATCGATGCCGAGCGCTTCCAGAGAAGCCGCCGCATCCTTTAACTTCAGAGGCAGAATGACAAGATCTGGCGCGAGTGCGGCACAGCCCTCAAGGTCAAATTCCTTTGCCGTACCGACACTCGGCAGTGCGATCAGATCGGGGGCGGCGCGCTTGTAAATCGGGCGCTTGTCTGCCTTTGCCTCAATACCGACCATACGGGTATCCAGCTCCAGCGCAATGACGGCACTGGTGGAAATGTAGTAGCCGGAGACGAGAGACTGCGGTTCGTCCTCAATGACGACCGAACGACCCGCCGCATCGGTCAGCGTGATCGGATACGTCGTGGTCTCGGGCAGTGCGTTTGCCCCCCCCTCCTCCTTGGGAGCGGAGCAGGCAATGAGCGTTGTGAGCATGAGGAGCGTCAAAAACAGGGATACAATGCGTTTCATGGTTGTTTTGGGGTGGGGAGGAGACAGTTTATCTTTCGCGCAGGGCGGTATATGCAGCCGTCAGCGATTCCCCCACCCATTCCTTTCATCAATATTTTTCAACAAAAATTA
>JAFYTT010000224.1 GCA_017558715.1 Clostridia bacterium
ACTTCTACAACGGTATCGGCCACGTCACCGTCGACTACGGCAAGGTCCTGAAGATCGGTTACCGCGGCATCATCGAAGAAGCGAAGGCAGAACGCGCAAAGTACTCCTTTGAGCATCCCGAATATAACTGGCGCACGCACTTCCTCGACGCTGTCATCACCAGCTGCGAGGCGGCGATCACCTATGCAAAGCGCTATGCGCGTCTGGCAATGGAGTTGGCTGACAAGTGCAACGATGCGGCCCGCAAAAAGGAATTACTGCAGATCGCGATGAACTGTGCCAACGTTCCCGAAAACGGTGCCAAGAGCTTCTGGGAAGCATGCCAATCCTTCTGGTTTATTCAGATGCTGCTGCAGATCGAGTCCTCCGGTCACTCCATCTCCCCCGGACGCTTTGACCAGTACATGTATCCGTACTACAAAGCAGATCTGGAAGCAGGCAAGATCAGCCCAGCGTTTGCACAGGAGCTGATGGACTGCATCTGGGTCAAGCTCAATGACCTCAATAAAGTACGTGACGCGGCATCTGCCGAAGGCTTTGCCGGTTACTCCCTGTTCCAGAACCTGATCGCAGGCGGTCAGACCCCCGACGGTGTGGACGCGACCAACGACCTGTCGTTCATGTGCATCCAGGCAACCAAGCACGTACTTCTGCCGATGCCGTCCTTCTCCGTCCGTGTATGGAACGGCACGCCCCACGAATTTCTCATCAAGGCAGCAGAGCTGACCCGTACCGGTGTCGGTCTTCCCGCATATTACAACGACGAAGTCATCATTCCCGCGCTGCTCAACCGCGGTCTTACCATGGAAGATGCGCGCAATTACAATATTATCGGCTGTGTCGAGCCGCAGGCACCCGGCAAGACCGACGGCTGGCACGATGCCGCATTCTTCAACATGTGCCGCCCGCTTGAGCTTGTTATGAACTCCGGTGCCGATAAGTCCGGCTCCGAGGCTGACGGTGTCCAGATCGGTCCCAAAACGACCGACATCACCGCAATGAAGACCTTTGACGAGTTCTTCGATGCGTACAAGGAGCAGACAAACTACATGCTCAAGCTCCTGGTCAACGCGGATAACGCCATCGACCTTGCACACGCGGAACGCTGCCCGCTGCCCTTCCAGTCCTGCATGGTGGAAGACTGCATCGGACGCGGTAAGTCCCTGCAGAACGGCGGTGCGATCTACAACTTCACCGGTCCTCAGGGATTCGGCATTGCAAACATGACCGATGCGCTGTACGCCGTCAAGACGCTCGTATTCGAGCAGAAGAAGCTGACGATGGCTGAGCTGAAGGAAGCTGTTGAACACAACTTCGGCGAAGACATTTCCGACGGCATGGCACAGACACTGACCACCAAGGAGATCTCCCGTCTCGCAGCTGCCGGCAAGCCGATCTCCGAGAACACCATCAAAGAAACCTTCAAGCGCATCAAGTCGCAGGGCAACAGCTCCGACTTTGCGCGCACCAGATACAGAAAAGTCCGTGCGCTCATCGATGCGGTTCCGAAGTACGGCAACGACATTGAAGACGTCGATACCTTCGCACGTGAGGTCGCTTATACCTATTCCAAGCCGCTCGAAACCTTTAAGAACCCCCGCGGCGGTCAGTATCAGGCTGGTCTGTATCCCGTATCGGCAAATGTGCCGCTCGGCGCACAGACAGGCGCAACCTGTGACGGTCGTCTGGCATTCACGCCCATCGCCGACGGCGTTTCGCCTACTGCCGGCAAGGACGTAAGCGGTCCGACCGCATCCTGCAACTCCGTTTCGCATCTTGACCACGGCATTGCCTCCAACGGCACGCTGTTCAATATGAAGTTCCACCCCTCCGCCCTTGAAGGCACGGCGGGACTGGAATCCTTTGTGGCACTCATCCGCGGTTACTTTGACCAGAAGGGCAGCCACGTTCAGTTCAACGTCGTCAGCCGCGATACGCTGCTTGACGCACAGAAGAACCCCGAAAAGTACAAATCCCTTGTTGTCCGCGTTGCAGGCTACTCCGCGCTGTTCACCACGCTGTCCAAGTCCCTGCAGGATGACATCATCAACCGTACCGAGCAGGCGAAGTTCTGATGACAAACGAGATTTACAGCGTCCGCGGACGTATCTTCGACATTCAGAAATTCTCCGTGCATGACGGTCCGGGCATCCGCACCATCGTCTTCTTAAAAGGCTGTGTCCTGCGGTGTCGGTGGTGCTGCAATCCCGAATCCCAGAACTGGGAAATCGAGACGATGCTCCAAAACGGAATCAAAAAGACGATCGGCTATGACACGACCGTCGGTGAGGTTCTGAAAACGGTCATGCAGGACAAGCCGTATTACCGTCGGTCCGGCGGCGGTATGACCCTGTCGGGCGGCGAATCCCTGTATCAGCCGGAATTCGCGCGCGCACTTCTGCAGGCCTGCCGCGAAAACGGCATCAACACGGCGATTGAAACCACGCTGTGCGCCGACTGGGAAACGGTTGAACCGTTTATCCCGCTGATCGATACGTTCCTCGTTGACATCAAGCACATGGATTCCGACAAACACAAAGAATTCACGACCCAGCCCAATGAGCAGATTCACGACAATATCCGCCGCCTCGCGAAGGTCGGTGCGAACATCGTTGTCCGTGTCCCCGTCATCCCGGGATTTAACGATACCCCGGCAGAACTGCACGCTATCGCAAAGTTTGCATATGAGGAGCTCGGTGTCGGCGAGATGCACATTCTCCCGTATCACAAGCTCGGATATGACAAGTATATCGGTCTTGGCAGAGACTACCCGATGGGAGATGTCCCGTCTCCCGACAAGGCAAAGATGGAGCTATTGCGCAACGTTTGTGCATCGACAGGTATCACCTGCCACATCGGAGGATAATTCATGAAACAACCATCCACCTTCCTTCCCCCGGACCTCGCCGAACAGGCAGCCACGGGCAAGGTCAGAATCATACAGGAGCTGGTCCCCGGCAAACAGATCACGCTTGCACACATCATCGCAAGTCCCGATCCTGTGCTGTACCAGAAGCTCGGTCTTGACCCGACCGTTGACTACTCCCGCGCCGCCATCGGTATGATTACGCTGTCCCCTGCGGAAACGGCGATCATTGCTGCTGACATCGCCACCAAGGAATCTGCCGCCGAGATCGGTTTTGTCGACCGCTTCTCCGGTACCCTGATCATCACAGGCTCCATTTCCGATGTGGAAGCGGCTTTGGGCGCAACGCTGGACTACTGTGAGGAAAAGCTCGGCTTCTCCGTCTGTCCGCTGACCAAGACCTGATGAAAAAGATCATTCTGATCGGTCGTTCCGAAGCCGGAAAGACCACGCTGAAGCAGGTACTGCGCGGCGAGGCAATTGCTTACGCCAAAACGCAGTCGGTCAATTATTACGATATCATCGTTGACACCCCGGGCGAATACATCCAGACAAAGCATCTGGGCGGCGCACTTGCCGTCTACTCCTATGAGTCGGATGTCATCGGACTGCTCGCATCCGCCACCGAACCGTTTTCGCTGTTCGGTCCGTGCATCGCAGCAACCGCAACACGTCCTGTCATCGGTATCGTCACAAAATGTGATGAGAAAAACGCCAAAGTCGCAATGGCATACGGCTGGCTCAAGGAAGCCGGCTGTGACCCGATTTTCTGCGTCGATTCTGTCACCGGTCGCGGGATCTCCGATATCCTCGACTACTTAAACCGTTAAGATTCGCAGGACACATTTCGTCTGTGCGTTCTTATATACAAAACAGTCAAACCAAAATCTTTATAAAAAAGGAGAACACAATCATGGCATCCGAATACGCTATCAAACAACAGATCTGTGAAATCGGTAAGAGAATTTACGACAGAGGCATGGTCGCAAACAACGACGGCAACATCTCTGTCAAGATCGGTCCCGATGAATTCCTCTGCACCCCCACCGGTGTTTCCAAGGGCTTCATGACCCCCGAATACATCTGTAAGATCGACTCCAAGGGTAACATCCTGCACGCGTATGAAGGCTTCAAGCCCTCCTCCGAAATCAAGATGCACCTCCGCGTTTACAAGGAAAGACCTGACGTCAACTCCGTCGTTCACGCACATCCGATGTACGCTACCGGCTTCGCAATCGCAGGTATCCCGCTGACCGAACCGGTTATGCCCGAAGCAATCATCCAGCTCGGCTGCGTTCCGATCGCTGAATACGGCACACCTTCCACCGAAGAAATTCCGGACGCTGTTTCCAGATATCTGCAGCACTACGATGCAGTTCTGCTCGAAAACCACGGCGCACTCGCATTCTCCGACTCTCTGCTCAACGCTTACCACAAGATGGAATCCGTTGAATTCTACGCACAGCTTCTGTTCATCGCAAAGATGCTCGGCGGCCCGAAGGCTCTGTCCGAAGCACAGGTCAAGCGTCTGTATGACCTCCGCCGTCAGTTCGGCTTCAAGGGCAAGCACCCCGCTGACCTCTGCCCCGTTCTCGCACAGGGCAAGACTCCCTGCCCCAACTGTGACTTCTCCGGCAACGACTGCGCAACCTCCAAGGCTGCAAACACCGCTGACAACGATCTCGTCGCTGAAATCGCAAAGCGTGTTCTCGCGCAGATGGGCAAGTAAGAAGTGAACTATTTCAGCAGGCTGAAAATTTTATCCCGCTGAAATGTGATATCCGCACCTGCGAATTCATTCGCATGCGCGGGTGATATTCGTCCATGCGCGAAATTGCGCACGTACGAGTGTTATATTTCGTCCGATGGACGAAATGTTAAGGTAAACATGATGAACAACAAATCACTTGAAACCCTCATCCGTGAAGAGCTGGCGCGGGTAAAGGCTTCTGTGACTCCGACGGACAATGTTGTCCTGTCGCTGGCAAAGCAGCTTTCCGCGGCGGTCGAGGAGGAAGCCGCACGCATC
>JAFYTT010000225.1 GCA_017558715.1 Clostridia bacterium
ACAGTCGGTACCTCCAAAACGGAATTTTCTCCCGACATGGAATGCAGTACCGCGATCATTCTGACATTCCTGTTCCGTGCAGTCGGTGCGGGCGATAATGGCTGGTATGAAGAAGCGGCGGCATGGGCGGAATCTCTGGATCTTGTGTATGTCACCGGTCTGACGGTAGATCCTGTGACCCCGTGTCCGAGAAAGGCAATTGTCTCCTTCCTTTACAGCATTTACGGATAAAAGGAATTTGTGAGGTATGTGTATGAAGTGGCTATATTTCAGTCTCGGTGCCGCGCTTGCTGTCACGGCGATTGCAGGCGGAATCCTTGCGTACAGCCGCCATTACCGTGAACAGGACAGCGACAACATCGACGGCGGTGTTGTCAAGCGGTATTGGTCGGATGCACCCAAAGTCATTGCATCAAACGAAATCACCGAATTTCACAGCGTCATCTCGTTGATTTCGGCATATCATGCAGATGAGGTTGGCCACCGTGTCTACCGACTCGATGCGGTCATCGAAAACAACTCAGTACTCGTCAGATATGATTGGTATGACCGGCAGGGCGACAGCGACAAAGCAGAATACAAAACAGATGCCGATTTTATGGCACGCCTGCAGGAAATTGTATCGGCATATGATTTTGCGCAATATAACGGTTATTACCATTCCGTCAGCGGTCTGCCGGATATGTACGGCGAAACTCTGGATGTCGTCTATGCAAGCGGTGAACGTCTCCATGTTTATGACAACCAAAGCGGTTTTTTGCCATATGAGGCGATAATAGAACTGGTGATGCTGTTCGGTGCGGCAACGAAAACGGATGCTGAATAAGCAAGAAGAACTTCAAACATGTCAATTTTTGATAAATTCAGGAAAACCGTACAAACAGCAATAAATGAATCTGCTGTCGAATGTTTCTTCGTCGGAGAAATGACACTGACCTTAACCAGAATGCGCGGAGAATGGGTGTATCAGTTTGATGGTAATACAGAAGAACTGCGCCGCTGCCGTGTTGTTTATTCCAACGGAGAGGACGAACTCGTGCCCGAGGCAAGCATGTTCTGCAGCAAACAGACGATGCTTGATCTGTTCAGTGCCTGTGAAATCCATCGCTGGAACGGGTTTCACGGAGAACATCCACGGCATGTGCAGGATGGGATCATGTTCCGCTTTGAAGCGAAGGTCAACGGAGGACAAACCATCTGTGCGGATGGGTCTGCGAATTATCCGAGGGGATATCATGATTTTGTCCGCACGATGGATGAGATGCTTGCGGAACATGATATGACAGAAGCATCCAATCGCAACAATCAAAACCATTGAGAGGAGATGGTACGATGAAATACAAATATCAACAATGGATCAGCCTTTTGCTCTGTTTTCTGCTGTTTATCGGTATGCTGCCGACAGGAACAAATACAGAACAAATGCATTTCCATTCGGATGAAATAACTGAAACACAGAATCACGATCATGACGTGCTTGCTGCAGAAGAATCACCGGTGCTCTCGTTGTGTGAAGATATTCTCGGCGGATTGCTTGGATTATTCGCGCTTCCTGTTTCCGCGGCGTATGAAGACGGTGTCGAGTGTGAATACTGCGGCGGCTATCGCTACGATGACTGGAAGTGCGACAATGGCGATCACTGCGGTGACGGTGCCGACGGGGACTGCTACAGCGAGCACCATTGCGGTTCGTGCGGCGATTGTGTCGAGGACGGCGGTCTGTGCGAGGACTGTGAATTCTGTTCCGAGTGCTGCGCATGTGAGGACAAGTGCCGCGGATGCGATGCGGTCGGCGAAACGGTCTGCTGTGACTGCGGCGAAAAATGCTCCGGATGCGACTGGATCTGCGGCGAGTGCGGCAAGTGTCTCGAATGCATCGGGGATGCCGACTACTGCTCTTACTGCGATATCTGCGTCGACTGTGCGGACTGGATCTGCTATTGCGGCGACGGCTGCAGCCGCTGTGCGCTCGGCTGTGAGGGCTGCCGCGAGGTCTGCACCAACTGCGATCCGGATTTCCTTTGCCTTTCCTGCATGACCTGCTTTGACTGTGTCGGCGGTGAGGGCTGCTCGGAATGTGCTTATGTCTGCCCTGAATGCGGTGAATACTGCGAAAACTGTGCCGACGGATACATTTGTATAGAGTGCGGAATCTGCGATGACTGCGCCGGCGGTGACAACAACTTCTGTCATGCATGTCTCCTTTGTAAAGAGCATGTTGACTACATCTGCATCTGCGGAGAAGGCTGCTCCAATTGCTCCGTTATATGTAAAGAGTGCGGTGAAAAATGCGAAAACTGCGCGGATGATATGATCTGCAACGACTGCGGGGTTTGCTTTGACTGCGTGGGCGGAGAGGGCAACTACTGTGCCGAATGCGGTGTCTGCAAGAACTGCGTGGATATCTGCATCTGCGGAAACGGATGCGTGGACTGCGCAGGTGTCTGCCTTGCGTGCTTTGAAAAATGTACAAACTGCGCCGAGGAGGAAATCTGCGGCGGATGCGGTATCTGCAAAGATTGCGCAGGCGGTGACGGTAATTTCTGCGATAACTGCGAAACCTGCAAGATGTGCTCGGATTTCATCTGCATCTGCGGCGGCGGATGCTCGGAGTGCGTGGATTTCATCTGCACCGAATGTAACGAAAAATGCTCCGAATGTGCACCCGAGGAAATCTGCGGCGGATGCGGCATCTGCAAAGATTGCGCAGGCGGTGACGGTAATTTCTGCGATAACTGCGAAACCTGCAAGATGTGCTCGGATTTCATCTGCATCTGCGGCGCGGGGTGCTCGGAATGCGTGGATCGAATCTGCCCGGAGTGCAACGAAAAATGCTCTGAATGTGCAGATGATGAGCTGTGTATGGAATGCGGCGTGTGTATTGACTGCTGCGGTGCGGAGTACTTCTGCGTGATCTGCGGACTCTGCTCGGACTGCGGTACGGTTTGTCCCTGCGGCGAAGGCTGCGAAAACTGCGTGGATCTCTGTCCTGAATGTGAGGAAGTCTGCTCAAACTGCTGTGATACATTCTGCGCTTCCTGCGATCTTTGTATCCATTGTGCGGATGAACTTTTGTGTGAAGACTGTCTTCTGTGCGGTGACTGTACCGATCTCTGCGAAGACTGTGGTGTCATCTGCCATGACTGCGCGGAAAGCAGCTGTCCTGACTGCGGCAGATGCGCTGACTGTATGGACGAATACTGTCCCGACTGCGGTATCTGTCTTGACTGTGCCGATGCAATGTGTCAGGACTGCCATTATTGCGGTGACTGTACTGTGATCTGTGATATCTGCGGCGAATCCTGTTCTGACTGTGCAGCATTCTGTGAGGAATGTGGGATCTGCGAATTCTGCCTGGATAGTGCTCCCGACTGTGATCATTTCACGACAGAACGTCCTTTTGACTGTATGGAAGCCGGCGGACACAAGATGTCGGAGTGGGTGATCACGCAGAAACCGAGCTATACCCGGAACGGTGAAAAAGCATGTACATGTATTTTCTGCGAGTATGCGGAAACAGAGATTCTGCCGATATTGACGGTGCCGGAGCATAAGTATGTGGTTCGTTTCTCCGAAGATGCCGTAACTGACAGGCACGGAGATTCCGTCAATGAACTTCTGTCCAAGGGAACAGACGCAAAGGTACCTGCACTGCCGACACCTGCGCCCGGTGCAGATGGGAAACCGTTTCTCGGGTGGGTGGATAAAACGACAGGAAAACCTGTCCACAAAGGCGACCCGATGACGGGCGATCTCACACTGATACCGGTATGGGATGAAGAAGCTGTGGTGACCGCACTTCCGTTCACAGATGTGAAAGCGGATGATTACTTTGCGCAGGCCGTCAGATGGGCTTATGAGAACAACATCACGGCGGGAACCTCCGATACAACATTTTCGCCCGACATGACGTGTACCCGTGCCCAGGTCGTGACGTTTTTGTGGCGTGCTGCAGGATGTCCGGAACCAAAGTCTACGATGAATCCGTTCCAGGATGTCAAGAATACCGACTGGTATTATAAAGCCGTACTCTGGGCTGTGGAGCAGAACATTACGCAGGGAACCTCCAAAACGACATTTACACCGACCAGAGATTGCAGTACCGCGGAAATTCTGACATTTCTGTTTCGTTCTGTCGGTGCCGGAACCAATGGTTACTACGATGAGGCGGCGAAATGGGCAGAGTCTCACAATTTGGTTCAGGTAACGGGATTGAACGTCAATCCGACTACACCATGTCCAAGAAAGGCGATTGTGACGTTTCTTTACGGAATATACGGTTGACATAGGGAAATAACATCAAATAACCGTCCGAAATCGTGCAGAGGATTCGGACGGTTTTGTTTGGAATCGAAAAAATCATGCTGGGTTCGGTTGGTAATGTAAGCGTGGATTTTGTGTATCGGATGCACCTGACGGTTGAGAATATCACCCGGAAACAGAAAACGGACACCGTGTGTGTTTGTACGGTGTCCGTTCGAATTATGCCATTTTCTCTGTAAGCTGCTCGCCGCCAAGAATGTGGAAATGCAGATGTTTTACCGACTGGCAGGCATCGTCGCCGCAGTTGGAGACCACGCGATAGCCGTTTGTGATGCCGGCGGACTTTGCAATGTCCGGAATCTTTGCAAAGATCTTTGCGACAACGGCGGCATTGTCGGAATTCAGCCCGTCAACGGAAGGAATATGTTTCTTGGGGATAACGAGAATATGAACCTTTGCCTGGGGTGCGATGTCGTAGAATGCAAGCATATCCGCATCCTCGTATGCTTTTTTGGAGGGAATGTCGCCTGCGATGATTTTACAGAATAAGCAATCCATGATGTGCTCCTTTCGGGTTTGAAGATACTATTATTATAAACGAATTTGCCCAAAAAGGGAAGAGCCTTTTGAAAATATTCACAAATCGTTTGAAATTGCGATTTTGTAAACAAAATATTTCAAATGTTGTCATAAAATTTACAATTTCCTATGGTATTTTTTTCAAATCTATAGTATAATGTATGTATCTGTATTTTTTATAAAACAGATCTGTGAATATTACGAATATCATAAAGAAAATAGAAAAGAAACGAGTGTAAATCAATCATGGGACTTATTGATAAGTTGTTTGGAACGTATTCGGAGCGCCAGATCAAACGTCTGACGAGCACGGTTGCACGTGTCGAAGCGCTTGCCGATAAATATAAGAGCATGACGGACGAAGAGCTGAAAAAGCAGACCGCACGTCTGAAAAACCGTCTGCGCGAAGGTGAAGGTCTTGATGACATTCTGCCGGATGCATTTGCCGTTGTCCGTGAAGCGGATGACCGTGTGCTCAACAAGCGTCCGTTCAAGGTGCAGATTCTCGGCGGTATCATCATCCATCAGGGTCGTATTGCGGAAATGAAGACCGGTGAAGGTAAGACGCTGATGGCAACGATGCCGGCATATCTGAATGCACTGGCAGGCAATGGCGTTCATATCGTCACGGTCAACGATTACCTCGCACGTGTCGGTGCAGAGGAAATGGGTCGTGTTTACGCGTTCCTCGGACTGAAGACCGGTCTGATTGTTCATGAAATGAGCAAGCAGGAACGTATGGAAGCATACAGAGCAGACATCACCTACGGTACGAACAACGAATTCGGCTTTGACTATCTGCGCGACAACATGGTCATCTACAAGGAAGAAATGGTTCAGCGCGGACACAATTTTGCCATCGTCGACGAAGTGGACTCCATCCTCATCGACGAAGCAAGAACGCCTCTGATCATTTCCGGTCAGGGCGAAAAGTCCACGATGCTCTATGACCTTGCAGACCGTTTTGTCAAGAACCTGACCCGCTATACGGTCAAGGAAATGGATGACAAGGACGATATGGAAGAAATCCAGGAAGACTATCTGGTTGATGAAAAGGCAAAGAATGCCGTTCTGACAGGAAACGGTATCAAGCGCGCCGAGGAATATTTCCATGTCGAAAACCTCTCCGACTCCCAGAACTCCGCGCTCCTGCATCACATCAATCAGGCCATTCACGCACACGGCTGTATGCAGCGTGACGTTGACTATGTTGTCAAGGACGGCAAGGTTATCATCATTGACGCGTTTACCGGTCGTCAGATGCCCGGCAGACGCTTCTCCGACGGTCTGCATCAGGCAATTGAAGCAAAGGAACATGTCAAGATTGAGCGCGAATCCAAAACACTCGCCTCCATTACATTCCAGAACTTCTTCCGTCTTTATAAGAAGCTGTCCGGTATGACCGGTACGGCGCTGACCGAAGAAGAAGAATTCCGTGAAATCTACAACCTCGACGTTGTTGCCATTCCGACCAACATGCCGATGATCCGCAAAGATCATCCCGATGCGGTCTACAAGAATACCCGCGGCAAGTACAATGCGATCATCGCACAGATCAAGGCATGCTACGAAAAGGGACAGCCTGTCCTCGTCGGTACGGTTTCCGTCGATAAGTCCGAATATCTTTCCCAGATGCTCAAGCGCGAGGGTATCCCGCACAATGTCCTGAACGCAAAGTACCACGACAAGGAAGCGGAAATCGTCGCAGAAGCAGGTAAGCTGCACGCGGTCACCGTTTCCACCAATATGGCAGGACGCGGTACCGACATTCAGCTCGGCGGTAATCCCGAATTTTACGCAAAGCGAGAAATGCGTGCCATGGGTTATGCCGAGGATGTCATCATCGACGCAACCGGTACTGCTGTTTCCGTCAGCGAAGAAGCGATGGCGGCAAGAGTCGTATTCAACGATCTTTACAAAAAGTATAAGGAACAGATTGCACCGGAAGCGGCGAAGATCTGTGAGCTTGGCGGTCTTTTCATTGTCGGTACGGAACGCCATGAATCCCGCCGTATCGATAACCAGCTGCGCGGTCGTTCCGGTCGTCAGGGTGACCCCGGTGAATCCCGTTTCTACCTGTCCTTTGAAGACGATCTGATGCGTCTGTTCGGCTCCGAGCGTATTCTCGGTATGGTTGAAAAGCTTGGTCTGGAAGAAGACCAGCAGATCGACGCACAGATTCTGTCCAACTCTCTGGAGAACGCACAGAAGAAGCTCGAATCCATCAACTTCGAGCGCAGAAAGCATGTCCTGACCTATGACGATGTCATGAACCAGCAGCGTGCGGTCATTTACACGCAGAGACAGGATGTTCTTGACGGCAACGATCTGAAGCCCAAGATTCAGAAGATGATGACCCAGACCATCGAACATGCCGTTGCAAGCTTCACCACGCAGGAGGTTGCCGACGACTGGAACTACGACGGTCTGCGCACCTACTTCTTCGGTACGCTTTGCCGTGCGGAAGACTTCCACTATACAGCCGATGAATACAACACGCTCAAGCGTGAAGATTTGGTCAAGCTTCTGCAGGAACGCTGTGATGTTCTGTATGCAGATAAGGAAGCGCA
The DNA here is from genome assembly GCA_017558715.1 of Clostridia bacterium. Taxonomy (GTDB): domain Bacteria; phylum Bacillota; class Clostridia; order Oscillospirales; family CAG-272; genus RGIG3925. The sequence goes on from JAFYTT010000225.1 coordinate 7,413, forward strand.
GTTCGGCTCCGAGCAGATGCGCGAAATCGAACGCGTTGTGCTGCTGCGCAATGTCGACTCCAAGTGGATGGATCATCTCGATGCTATGGACGAACTGAAGGGCAATATCCGTCTGCAGGCATATGCACACAGAAATCCTGTGACCGAGTTCCGTCTGCAGTCCGGCGATATGTTCGATGAAATGATTGCCTCCATCCGTGAAGATACCACAAGAACGCTTCTTTCCATCGTGCCGAAGCCCGATCAGGAAATCAAGCGAGAAAAGGTTGCCAAGGCAACAAGCGAAGGCTTTGAAGGCGGCGAGACCGTTTCTTCTGCAGCTCCTGCGTCCGCACCCAAGAAGGCAGACGGCACCAAGGTCGGCAGAAACGATCCGTGTCCCTGCGGCAGCGGCAAGAAGTACAAGAAGTGCTGCGGCTTCAATCCCAATAACCCCGACGAATAATCGACGGAGCGTTTTGCTATGGGATTTGGAATTTTACTGCTCGGCTATCCGCTGATTCTTTCGGTGACCCTGCACTCGATGGGGTTCTGCTTTGAGATTCTCGGATATCTGATCATGCTCCGTGCGCTCACAGTCCTGAGTGAATACGGAACGTATTTCCGATATGCAAAATATGCGGTAAGCGCGCTGATTCCCCTCGGCGCGTTTTCCCTCGTTTTGCAGTCTTTTTCGTGGTTTGGCGCGGATGCACTGTATGAAACGGTACAGGCGGCGGTATCGGTTCCGTATAATATCCTGCTTGCCGTTATGCTGGTCATCTTCCACATGCTTCTGCTGATTGCCGTCAGAACGATTGCGCATGAGGTTGATCTGCCCAAGCTCGTCGCGGAAGCAACACGCAATATCATTGTGACATGGTTGTATTTTGCGGCATCGGTTGTCGTTTCCTTTCTGAATGTACCTGCGGTAACCGATGTACTGCCGTATTATAAGCTGCTCGGCTATGTGTCGATGTTCGGCGTTCTCTGGATTCTTCTGAATCTGAAGATGATCTTTGTCTGTTATATGCGCATCTGTCTGCCGGAGGATCTCGATATGCCGGTCGGTGACCGCAAAATGCCGCGTCTGTTCGGCAAGCCCAAGGAAGAGCCGCTGACCGAAGAAGAGCAGGCGGCTGCCGAGAAGGCAAGAAAAGAACGCGAACGTGCTGCATACGATGCGGCTATGAAAGAGCGGCAGCTTGCGCGTACCAAGAAAAACAAACGCGGTAAGAAAAAATAAAAAATCAAAGGAGGAGAGGACATGAAACGTACGGAACAAGCCAATCAAATGCGCATCATCCGCGGCGGCTTTGGTTTGATGATTGTGGCTCTGCTGTTTTTGTGGAACCCGCATGTCAATGTCATTGATGTTCTCCCCGACTGCATCGGCTGGATGCTTGCCGCACTTTCCATGACGCATCTTGCATGGGCAATGGACGATTTTGCTGCTCTGCGCCGCCGTGCGTGGATTCTGTGCGGCATTACCGCAGTCAAACTCGCGCCGATGGTGTTTTCGATTCTCGGTGTCAAGAAGCTTGAATTCCTCGGTGAGCCGACGATGGTGCTGACCTATACCGTCTGCTTCGGCGCATTTGAGCTGTTCCTCGGTATCGGTGTCATGCGCGGCTGGATTGATGCGATTGCGAAATTCGGTCTTCTGCATGACAGCAAAATTGCCGTTCACGGAACAACGAAAGAACCGAAACGCTTGAGACAGCAGATTTCCGATGAGGAAGGCACAAAGACCGTATCGACAGAACGGAAACGAAGTCTATCCCGAAAAGCACTCAGAAAGAACAGCCGCAGAGGACGCAGATATCGCGATTTTTCAGAGCGTCTCGGACGTCTGACGTTCTGGTTTTTCGTCTGGAGATTCGTATCGTCCTTTGTGCCGGAGCTGGTCTATCTGCGCTCCACCGAATATCTCGGCAATGTCGTCTACGGTGTTGTCATCGACATCCGCGACTACCGTCCGTATCTGATTTTCTTCTTCTCGCTGATTGCGGGCATTTACGGTCTGCGGTGGCTCGTTCGCTGTCTGGGCTATGCAAGACGGCTTGGCGGTGATCCTGCAATACAGAGCGGATTTGTAAAGCTCTCCCATGAGCGGCAGGAGCAGATTGTTTCCCGTGCGGCGATGGAGCGGTTTTCGATTGCGTTTGGCTGTATGATGATCGGCGGTGTGTTCTTCTGCCATTTTTCCTTTGAAAATATCAACATTCTCCCCGACTGTATCGGTCTTGTGTTTCTCCTGACCGCGGTTTATCTTCTGCGGAACAAGACGGTGCTTCCGAAGCGTTATTTCTCGGTCGGTCTTGTCGGTGTTATCGTGACCGTACCGTATGCCGTTGTCAGAACGTGGCACAGCGTTGTGCATCACGGTTTCTGGACGGACAATCTGGTTGACTACTTTACGCGTAATGTTCCTGTATCGGCGGAAAAACAGGCATATACCATGCAGCTGCAGCTGATGATGCTGGCACTTGCCGTACTCGAAACGGCGCTTGTGATCTGGCTGTTTGCTCGGTTTCTGCGTGTGGTACGCGGACTCGATCGGCTGTCGGGCGGCGACGGACATACGCTTTATGACAGTATGTCCAAGGATATGATGCGCGAGGAACGGGAAAAATACGAAAAACAGCCGAAGAAGGTCTTTGTCTGGTTTTGTATTTCTGTCGGATTTGAGGTGCTTCGTGCGCTTCCGATGTTTTCCTTTACCATTACCTCGATTGCGCTTGTGCGTACCGTGGTGAATCTGATCTTCCTTTGGGTCTTCTCGGAGTATCTGTCTGCAAGAAAGAAAATGATCGTTTATCATTATACCTATCATTCCGATCATGATGAAGCGCAAAAAGAACAGAACCATGAATATCTGACATAAAAATTCTGCTGCATTGACCGAATAACGGTCGCTGCAGCAGTTTGTTTTTATATGGCATTTCTGCGGATTCGGATCAGATGCGGATGACATCTCCCGCGCGGTGGTCAAACGATCTGCCGTCAGACAGATGAAGCGTGCCATCGACGGATGCTGTGATGACCGCTTCTGTTAGCGTGCTGTCCTTCCATGAAAGATCGACGGTATAGCCGCCGCGTGCATGCAGACCGCGAACAGAACCTTCTGTCCATGTGGCAGGAAGTGCCGGAAGCAGACGGAGCATACCCTCGTGGCTTTGCAGGAGCATTTCACAGACACCGGCAGTATAACCGAGGTTACCGTCGATCTGGAACGGCGGATGGTTGTCAAAGAGATTGGGCAGTGTCGATTTTTCAAGAAGCAGCTGTACATTCTCACCTGCTTTTTCTCCGTCGAGCAGTCTAGCCCAGAACGAGATGATCCATGCACGGCTCCAGCCGGTACCGCCGCCGCCGTACGCCAGACGGGTTTCGAGTGTTTTGCGTGCCGCTGCCATGATATCGGGATCCTTGGCGGTGATCTGCTGGCCGGGATAGAGTGCAAACAGATGCGAGATATGGCGGTGACCGATCTCAATTTCCTTTTTGTCTGCCGACATCCATTCCATGATGCGTCCGTCCTCGGAAATGACAGTCGGGCGCAGACGGGAAATCAGTTCCCGGTAGACCGAAACGTCGCGTCCGAGAATGTCGCCGGCACGAATGACATCGGAGAACAGCTCATATACAATCTGCTGGTCCATTGCCGCGTCATCGCACATACAGCCGACGGCACCGCTCGGGAGCTCGTACTCATTTTCCGGCGAAACAGATGGGGAAATGCAAAGCTTGCCGTCGTCCTCTCGGATCATGGTGTCGACAAAGAACAGCGCTGCTCCTTCCAGGATCGGATAATATTCTTTCAGAAATGCGCGGTCCAGCGTAAAGGCATAGTGCTCCCAGATGTGGGTTGACAGCCATGCACCGCCCATCTGCCACATGGCGGAGGCAAGGTAGTTGTCCTGTGGTGCGCAGTCACCCCATATGTCGGTATTGTGATGCGCAACCCAGCCGCGTGCGCCGTACATCTCTTTTGCCACATGCTGTCCGTTCGGCATCATGCGCTTCAGATGGTCAAACAGGGGTTTGTGCATGTCGGACAGCGCCGCGACTTCGGCAGGCCAGTAGTTCATTTCGGTGTTGATGTTGATGGTATAGCGGCTGCCCCACGGCGGGTTGTAAAGCTCATTCCAGATGCCCTGCAGCGTTGCCGGCAGGCTTCCCGGACGGCTGCAGGAGGCAAGCAGATAGCGTCCCATTGCAAACATATCGGCGGTCAGACCGAGGTCGATCTTGCCTTGTTTGATAGCTTCCAGACGCTCATTGTGCGGAATGTTGTCAAGGGAGGCATCGTACGGCAGGTGCAGACGGCAGGCGTCCATGATCGGGCGGAAATCGGCAAGATGTTCGGAAAGCAGACCGTCCCAGCCTTTGATTTCCGCACGGTCGAGCCGTTCCAGCGCGGCTTCGATATAGTGTTCACCGTCACGGATGGTAGAGGACGAGGATGCAAGCAGAACGGTGTTTCCATAGCCGCGCAGCATATCGCCGACCACACGGAAATCGCCTGCAATCGCGCGGAGAATACAGCAGAAGGACGGACCGCCATTGCCGATGGATGCCTTGATCATGACAGTACGGTCATCGAGCTTCTTCTGTTCCTCGTTGTGGCTGGCGCGGCGCAGATAGGCTCTCCAGTCCCCACATTCCATACGGATGGCAAGAACGCCTGCAGGATAGGAAATAAATGCCTCGCGCTTGTGCGGGATACCGTCGAGGTTATAGGATACAGTGCACACACCGTCGTCAAGATCGAGAGAGCGGTGATAATCCGTAACGCCTTCCGTCGGTTCATAGCAGTGCATATTGCGTTTTTCAAACCACAGTGCCTGATGCGGTGTGATGAATTTCGGATGTGCCGCTGTTTTGAATTCGAGGGTCAGCTCACAAAGCAGCTCGTAGTCACGCTGTCCTTCGGGAAGTGCAAGCAGACATTCCTCCGTCATTTCCTCTGCTTGCGCAATTTTGCCTTCGCGCAGAAGGGTGCGCACTTGGCTGAGGGAGGAAAGCGCTTCGGGATTGATGCGGTCAAGATAACCGCCGGACCATATGGTGTCATCATTCAAGGAAATACGGTCCTGCAGGGTGCCGCCGAAGCACATCGCGCCCATTGTGCCGTTTCCGAGCGGCAGAGCTGTATCCCATGTCGATGCGGGTTTGTTATACCATAATGTTTGCATGGAGATTCTCCTTCTTTATCATAATGTCATACCCATTATACAACAAAAATTCTGATTTGTCTACGTCCTGCGAAGAAATCCTGCAGGATTCTTGAAAAAATAGAAAAAACCAAAAGGATTTTGCAAAGGACTTGCGTATATTATAAACAAAATGATTACCGGATGGGGGATGTCTATGAGAAAACTGCATGTGGACGGCAATTTCCTGCTGGCGCTGCTGATCAATCTGGTGTTTCATTGGGAAGGATCAATTCCCGCGTGGATTTTGCTGATTCTGCATTTTGTGATCGGACTGTCCGTAAAATGGTTCTGGATTGCACTGGGACTGTGGATGCTCGGCATGATTCTGTGGATGATGCTTGTCGGGAAGTTTTATACATGGGCGGCAAAATGCGGAAATACCCCTGACCCTCCGAAAAAGAATGTCAACCCGTATTCGGTCGGACAGAAGGATCGATCGACAAAAAATTAAAATCTTTTGCTGATGAAGGATATCATTGGCGCAATCTTTATATATTGAAAGGAGTTTCATTATGGGACTTATTAAAGCAGCACTTGGCGCAGCAGGCGGTGTACTTGCCGATCAATGGAAGGAGTTCTTCTACTGCGATGCACTGGACATGAACACGCTGATGGTGAAAGGTCAGAAGAAGACCTCTTCCCGTTCCTCCAACCGTTACGGTGAGGACAACATCATCTCCAACGGCTCCGTTATCGCGGTTGCCGACGGTCAGGCAATGATCATCGTCGAACAGGGCAAGATCGTCGAATTCTGTGCAGAACCCGGCGAATTCACATGGGATGCATCGACCGAACCGTCGATCTTCGCAGGTCCTCTCGGCGACAGCATCAAGGAAACATTCAAGGCGATCGGCAAGCGTTTCACGTTCGGCGGTGACACCGGCAAGGATCAGCGCG
>JAFYTT010000226.1 GCA_017558715.1 Clostridia bacterium
GAGGAGGACTGCATGTTCCGTTGTCTGGAACAGGCTGCAGAGCATGCTGTGAAATACGATAGCCGTAAAGATGGCATGTATACCGCATTTATGGTAAACCGGGTCGAGTTATCCGTCAATGATGCATACAAAAACTATTCCGAAAACGATTCGGGATTGCTGTTAAAGGCATTGAAAGCAGAGAAATATTCTCGTTTTCAGAATGATCCCCGTATGCAAAAAATTATGGAAACCTTAAAAACAACTGCAAAGCTGTGAATGATCCTGCACGATTGTTCCGGCAGCTCCGTTTCTGATACCGAAAATCCATACCGTGTCAGATTTTTTTATGAAAGCTCTTGCAATTCTGCCCAATTCATGGTACAATAAAAGCAAATCGGGCGGAGGGAAAATACCGTCCCAATTTCACAATCTGAAAGGAAATAAGATTATGGACAAGAAATTAAGAATTGGTATCATCGGCTGCGGCGGTATCGCACACGCACACATGAGAGCATATCTTGAAATCCCCGAAGTTGAAATCGTCGGCGGCGCAGATATCGTTCCCGGTAAGGCAAGAAAGTTCCTCGACGAATTCGGTCTGACCGATGCAAAGGCATTTGACTGTGCAACCGATCTTCTTAAGTGCGAACTCGACGCGGTTTCCGTTTGTACTTACAACTCCCAGCACGCGGTCTGTGCCGTTGAAGCTCTGGAAGCAGGCTGCCACGTTCTGCTTGAAAAGCCCATGTGTCTGAACATGAAGGAAGCACAGGCGATCTACGAAGCAGAAAAGAAATCCGGCAAGATTCTGACCATCGGTTTCCAGCCCAGATACGGTGCAAACTTCCAGCAGGTTAAGGAAATCATCTCCTCCGGTACGCTCGGTGACGTTTACTACGTCCAGACCGGCGGCGGCAGAAGACGCGGTATTCCCGGCGGTACGTTCATCGAAAAGGACACCGCTGGTGTCGGCGCACTCGCTGATATCGGTTGCTACGCTCTCGACTTTGCCATGAACTCCATCGGCTATCCGAAGCCTCTGACTGTTTCCGCTGTTGCATACGATCATTTCGGTAAGAACCCGAAGTATTACGGCGACGCAGAACGCTTCTCCGTTGACGACTTCTCCGCTGCATTTGTCCGTCTGGAAGGCGGTATCACGCTCGACTTCCGTATGAGCTGGGCTATGCACATGGACACCACCGGTGACTTCCTGTTCCTCGGTAAGGACGCAGGTCTGAAGGTCAAGCAGCCCAACCTCGAGCTGTGGGGCGGCGCTTGGGACGGTACTGTCGGTCAGATCACGCTGTACCACGATATGTGCGGCAAGCCTACCTCTACCGTCATTCCGACCGGAACCGAAATCAAGTCCAATCTGTTCTACAGCAAGGTCAAGGCGTTTACCGATGCAGTCATCAATGGCGGCACGGCTCCCATCCCGACCTCCCAGATCCTGTACAATCAGGCAATCATCGACGGTATCATTCGTTCCGTTGCATGCGGTCACGAAGTTGAAACCGATCTCGCATTCCTCGACAAGTAAGCTTTGTATGGAAACCATGACATTGACAGTTCGCTGCCGGTGTCATGGTTTTTCTCCTATCTGTCGCTGTTTTGTAATTCCACGGAAATCAGGTGAAGTATATGATGCATCGTTTATTGGATAGTCTCAAGGTTATCATCGTTTTTTTGATTCCGGGACTTTTTGCATTCGGCTTACTTTTTGCATGTATTTATGCGCTGTTTTTCTATCAGGCACCGATGGGATGATTGTTTGCGGATGCACTTCGATATAAACAACAGGAGGTACCTCACATGACCTATCAAATTTTCTCCCCCAACGAATGGGTATACCCCGATACCGAAATCAAAGAACCCAACAAGGCGATCCTGTATTCCGCACGGAATATGGACACCTGTTTTCAGCTTTTGACCGACCATATCCCATCTCTCGGTGACCGAGTGCAGATGACCACAAACCTGCCGACGGGTATCACGGTTCAGCTGGAGCAGCTGCTGCCCGCCCATGTCGGCGAAAACAGCGCGGCGACGACGCTGACTACCACCGACTATGAAAGTGTCAAGCACTTTGTCACCCGCCGTGCGCCGTTTGATGTCTATGAGGTGTGCAGACCGCTTGACAAGTCCGACGGTCTGACCAGTGACGGCGGCAGATGTGCCTTTTGGGTGCGCGTCAATGTTGCGGCAGAGGCTCCGGTCGGGACGCATGAAGGGACGATTACGATGACAGTCGGCGGCGATATCCTGACCGTTCCCGTTTCGCTGACGGTGTACAATACCGTCGTTCCGTCGTTGTCGGATGCCAATTTCCACATGGTCAACTGGATTTATTACGACCGTCTTGCCGAGCAGAATCATGTCGAGCAGTATTCTCCCGAATATGAAGCGGTTCTGCGCGCCTATCTTGCCAACGAGCTTGACATGCGCAATGACTATCTGATGATTCCCGCAGGCGCTCCTGTGCGTGATGTCGACGGGCGTGTCGTAGACTTTGATTTCTCCGGCGCGGAATTTGTCGGTCGCGTTGCGCTCGATATGGGTTTTCGGTATGTCATGGGCGGCTTTGTTGCGCGGTTCAATATTTGGGATGAGCCGGAGCAGTATCTGCTTTGGGACAGAGAGGTCGGTGTTACGACGCAGGAAGGCTACCGACAGCTCAAAATCTATTTCACACGTGCATGGGAATCGGTTGTCCGATGCGGCTGGCAGGACTGCTATATGCAGTGTCTTGTCGATGAGCCGCAGTTCCCCAACAGCCTGTCCTACCGCGCACTGTCCGGTATTGCCAGAAGCCGTATGCCCGGTGTGAAGATTCACGATCCCGTCGAAACCACGGAAATCGGCGGCGCGATTGATGTCTGGGCGGTCAAACAGGCGGTATACGAAAAGTATATCGATACCTATCGCGCATTGCAGGACATCGGCGAGGAGATCTGGCTGTACACGTGCGGGTTCCCTGCCGGAAAAACGATGAACCGCATTCTCGATCTGCCGCTCACCGTTTCCCGTCTGCCGATATGGCTGTGCTACTTGTATGATGCCAAAGGATTTCTGCATTGGGGCTATCATCTGCACAATCCCGAGGGCGCGCGCGAAACGTGCTACAGCATCGGTAACGGACTTGCATACCCGCCCGGAAACTCGTTCTGCGTCTACAACGGCTATGACTTTGATCCCGAGGATAAACGTCCTTATTACGCGGTGAGAGGGCATCTGCAGCGACTCGGCGCGTATGACTATGAGCTGTTTTATCTGCTCGGACAGCGCGACCGTGCGCAGGCGTGTGACATCATCCGCTCGGTATGTACAAGCTTTGATGATTATGATCCGACGGCAGAGGCACTCGATAACGCAAGAATCCAGCTTTTGAAAGCGCTTGGATAAAAGATAAAACCTGCCATCGCCACCCATGGTTTCATGGAATGGCACGATGGCAGGTCGTTTTTTCAGATTGTCTGGACAATAGTGATATCTTCGTGTTCGATTTCGGCATATTTCATGCCGGAAAAAGCTGATAACGCTGCGATGACGTGGACAAATTCCGGAATACGGTAGTTATGCAGGATAACGGTCGTGTGGTTGTCGACGACAAATATCTCATCGGTTCTGATAATACCGCAGTCAGTGCAATCATCGATGCAGATGGTAGAAAAATTCATATTCCCGCGGCGGACACTTACTCCGACAAGATCAATGCCGTCGGAAGACTCCACAACCTTGTGGAAATTACCGCAAATAATTTCAGTTCTCATAATCTTCCACGCTGATGCTGACCTTGGCGTCCGGATTATCTACATCGACAAGCGGCCCCGTCATACCTGCATCCAGCATTCCTTTCATTGCATCGATCTGCTCAAATGCATCTTCGCCGACGAGATTTCTGAGCGTATCGGTTTCCATGGCTTTTTTGATTGCTGACACGGGAAAACGTGTGGTAACTTTCGTTTCGCCCGTGCATACCTCGATCAGTACAATTCTGCGATCGATGATTTCGGGTGTTGCTTCTTTTACTTCCGGAATCTTCCGTTCTTCTCCAAAAAGTTCATCGACTGTCACACCAAGTTCTTTTGCCAATGCCTGTATACCAAGGATGTCAGGATAAGATGTGTCACATTCCCATTTGCTGACAGCCTGTGCGGTGACAGACAACCGCTCTGCCAGCTCTTCCTGGGTCATCTGTTTCTGTTTTCTGAAATACGCAATACGTGATCCGATGGTGTTCATAATGTACCTCCAAAAGATAGAAAATTTCATTCAAAGCGCTTTGATGGTAATATTATACCATGTTTTTTCTCGTGTTTACACCGACAGACAGTTGTTTTTTGCGTTTTTGCACAACTAACTGTTGTGGATGCGATATATCAAAAGAAAATGGAGTACCGTTGCAGGCAACAGCACTCCGTGAAATGAATTGTCAGATCCCGATCGGCTTATCCCCATGGATTTCTTCTCTGTAGTTCGGACATTCCTCCAAACCAAGTGCATCAGCCAAACACGACAGCACCTGATTGGTAAATGCCTCGGTACCGATGGGCGTGTAATAGTGTACCGGGTCGGAATGGGCTTCATCGGGAAGGGACGCGGAAACGGCGTACAGATCGTTGACCGCGAAGCCGTATTTTCGGACGATCTCGACAGCGGCGGCATTGTAGGTTTTAATTTCCTCGTTGTACCGCTTGAAATCCGCACTCATCCGCTCGGACTGTACAGCGGTGGAGGTCGCAAAGATCACCTTTGACTCGGGGAAAATCTTCTGAATACGTGCGCAGATGCGGTCGATGTAATAGGCATAGATCTCCACGGGGGTGTGGACATCCTCACCGAACAGCCGAAGACAGTCCCAAAGTCCTGCGTTCCAGTGCAGAACATCGACGTGACCGCCCGGGACGAGCGCTTTATATTCATGCAGATATCGCAGAACATACGATGCAAAGCGTGTGTTTTCCTCGGGGTAATAGACATTCGCAATGTCCGCAAGGCTCTTTTTCGTCGCTTTGTCATAGCCGATGCGGATCGAGTCTCCGATCAGAAGAATGTTTTTCATGAGAGTTCCTTTCCCTGCAGCTTATTTTTTGACGGTGACGACCAGACCGACATTGCCGGGCAGAGTCACGTCAAATCCATCCTCTGTCCTGACAGCCGTACCGCCGTGGATGGTCAGAACTTCATCGAGCGCATAGCCGTCGCAGGTGATGTGCGCCGTACCTTCCTCGGGACGGTAGTTCATGACGGTCAGAATGCGTTCGTTCTCCGACTTGATGTGCTCTGTCACGCAGATAAAAGGAGAGTCGGAAACAGCGGTCTTCTCGGGATTGCGCAGACCACATTCGCGGTAAAAGCGGTAGAGTCCACGTGCACAGTCACCCGAAATGACACCGTTCTGGCATCCTGCATCGGATTCGATCGGATAAGCGCAGAAGTAGATTTTACCCTTGCCGTACGCATTGACCGTCAGCGCAGGATTGCCGTCGTCGGTCGTCGCCAGTACCTTTGCGGTGGTTACCTCATACTGATGCTTGATTTCGCTCCACATATTTGCGGTGGTACCATCAGCAAAGGTTACGAAATCAC
>JAFYTT010000227.1 GCA_017558715.1 Clostridia bacterium
CGCATCGACAACCGTGTTCAGGAAGTCGGCGAAATCTCCCGTAACTTAAAAATTCTCGCAAAGGAACTGAATGTCCCCGTCATCGTCTGTGCACAGCTTTCCCGTGGTCCCGAATCAAGAACCGATAAGCGTCCGATGCTGTCCGACCTTCGTGACTCCGGTGCAATCGAGCAGGACGCCGACGTCGTCATGTTCCTTTACCGCGACGAATACTATGATTCCGATCCCGAAAAAGCCAATACTGCGGAATGTATCCTGTCAAAGAACCGTCACGGTTCTACAGGTACCGTCGAGCTTGGCTGGCAGGGTCAGTTTACGCGCTTCTATTCCCGTGATACCGACAGAGACGATCCTGGCGCACCGCCTCCGCCAAAGTAATCGGAATTCGCCATGCATCCAAAACATCAAAACTCCGCTGACAGCGTGTTTCACCGCTTCCGTGCTTCCATGGCAGAATTTTCTCTGCCGCGTGCCGATCGTCACATGCTCGTCGCATTTTCCGGCGGTGCCGATTCCACAGCGCTTCTGCATCTTACGCATACGCTTGCATTTGCACAAAAGCATCCTCCGTTCATCACCGCGCTCCATGTTAACCACGGTATCCGCGGCGATGAGGCCCAACGAGATGCTGAGTTCTGCCGCAGATTCTGCGAGGAACGTAACATTCCGTTCGTCCTGTATGAAGCAGATGCGCCTGCCCAAGCAAAACAACGAGCACTTTCCCTGGAAGAAGCGGCGCGTGAGGTTCGATATGAGTGCATCACCGCATATCTGCGTGAGCATCCTGACATCTGCTGTGTTTTGACAGCGCATCATGCCGATGATCAAACGGAAACGGTTCTGTTCCGTCTTTTGCGCGGTACTTCCCTGCGCGGTCTTTGTGGGATTCCGAAAACCCGCATGCTCACAGTGACAGACGATTCAGTCCCGGAAGGTTTCCGTCAAGTACCGATTTACCGTCCTCTGCTTTCCTTTTCCAAGGAAATGTTGAACGACTATCTCTCCGTCAACAGGATCGCGCATGTCACCGACTCCACGAACGCCGAAAACGATGCTTCCCGCAATCTTCTGCGCAACACCGTGATTCCAGCAGCAAAAACGGTCAATCCTGCGTTCTGTAATGCACTTCGCCGTCTCTCCGAAACAGCCGCAGAAGATGATGCCTATTTTTCATCTTTGACCGATGCTTTTTTCAGAGATCTTGGAATCAAACCGACCGATCCAATACCAACAGACTCATTGACCGGTGAACATCCCGCTGTCCTTCGCCGGATTTTAGCCGCTGTCTACGATGCCCACCGCAGCGTTGACAACCGGCTGAAACCATTGACCGCCGAGATGCTTTGCGCTATGATTCATGCTGTAAAGACAGATTCCCGAACCGAACTGTCAGCAGGATGGTGCTTTTGCTCCTCTGACAGCCGATGTCGTATGCAGAGAATCGCGGAACAACCGGATTCTGCGGATTACTGTCTTCCGCTCCTTCCGGGCGAGATCACAGACATTCCCACGGGTGGTTCTTGTTTGTTGTGTGACGGTTCCGTGAAATCATCTGAAAATTTGGCGTATTTGAAAAATATTTACAATTTCTTTATATCAACGCACATAAATTCTGATAAACTATTAGAAGACCTTTATCTGCGTCCGCGCTGTGACAACCAAACCGACCGCTATCTCTGCGGAGGCTCTCACAAAACAGCAAAAGACGCACTCAGCGCACACCGTGTTCCGACACATCTGCGCAAAACCGTACCGCTTTTCTGCGACGGCGACGGTATCGTCTGGATTCCCTTCTGCGGTATCCGCGATTCCGTCAATCCGAAAGCCGCAGAACCCGGTGCACCGATTTTCGACCTATATTATTTTTACAATAGCGAGGTATAAGCATATGCATCCCGATATTGAACGTGTACTCATCTCCGAAGAAGAAGTTGATGCGATCATCTCCCGTATCGCATCCGAAATCGACCGCGACTATGCAGGCAGCGATAAGCGTCTGCTGCTGCTCTGTATTCTCAAAGGCTCTGTCGTCTTCATGGGCGAACTGATGAAGAAGCTCACCGTTCCCGTGGAAATCGATTTCATGAAGGTTTCCTCCTACGGCTCCGGCACCAAGTCCGCAGGCAAGGTCAACATCGTGCTCGACCTGCTCCGCCAGGATCTTGACACCTGCGACATTCTGATTGTCGAAGATATCATCGACTCCGGCAGAACGCTCTCCTATCTCTGCAATTATCTGTCACTCAAGGGTGCGAAGAGTGTCAAAACCGTCACACTCCTTGACAAGCCCTCCCGCCGCGAAGTCGAATTCACACCGGACTATCACGGTGTTGAAGTGCCTGACTACTTTGTTGTCGGTTACGGTCTTGACTACAACGAACGCTACCGTGCACTCCCGTATGTCGGTATCCTCAAGCCCGAGGTATATACTAAAGCATAAAATCCCCATGCGCTGCAACAGCGGCTGCCGCGCTGCATTTCCCAATACCTGCCGCTGAGATTGGATCGTGCTATGAAGAACTCCCTCAAGGTGATACTCTTCTACGTTGCGCTGATAGCCATTGTGCTGTTTGCGTCGAGCGTGGTTTTTGACACCGTCGAACAGGAACAAACACTATACAGCGATATCATTGCTCTATTCGTTGAAGAAAAGGTCGACTCTTTTGTTCTGACCGCTGACAACGAATTGCATCTGACACTCAAAGATCAGACCATGGTTTCGTATCCTCTGCGCAGTTACGAAACGTATGAACGGAACTTCTCTGAAATTGCCGAACAGCAATATCTGGAAGGCATCATTTCCAATTACGATATTGACCCTCCGACAACCTATCCGTGGTGGCTTTCTCTGCTTCCCTATGCGCTCGTCATCATCTTCTTTATCGTGATGTGGGTTTATGTCATGAACCAGGCAAACGGTAAGGGCGGCGGCAGAAACAATATCGCCGGCTTTGGCAAAGCACGCGCCAAGCTCGGTTCCGATGAAAAGAAGAAGGTTCTTTTCTCTGATGTTGCCGGTGCAGACGAAGAAAAGGAAGAGCTGCGTGAGATCGTCGATTTCCTTCGTGATCCCACCAAGTTCACCAAGCTCGGTGCAAAGATTCCTCACGGCGTTCTCCTGATGGGCCCTCCCGGTACCGGTAAAACACTGCTTGCGAAAGCGGTTGCAGGCGAAGCAAATGTTCCGTTCTACTCGATCTCCGGCTCGGACTTCGTGGAAATGTACGTCGGTGTCGGTGCATCCCGTGTGCGCGATCTGTTCGATACCGCAAAGAAAAATCCCGCAGCAATCATCTTCATCGATGAAATCGACGCTGTCGGTCGTCACCGCGGTGCCGGTCTCGGCGGCGGTCACGACGAGCGCGAGCAAACCTTGAACCAGCTTCTGGTTGAAATGGACGGCTTTGGCTCAAACGATGGCGTCATTGTCATGGCGGCCACTAACCGTCCCGACATTCTCGACCCAGCCCTGCTCCGTCCCGGACGCTTTGACCGTCAGATTACCGTCAACTATCCCGACCTGAAGGGACGCGAGGACATTCTTC
>JAFYTT010000228.1 GCA_017558715.1 Clostridia bacterium
GGCTGCTCCTGTTCGGCGGATTTTGGTGCGCTTTGCGGGGGCGGCGGGGTACGGACAGGACGGCGTGCGGTCGGATGCTGTGCGTTTGGATTGGCAGCGGTACGGCGTGCGGATGTCCCGGTCTGTGCCTGCTGAGCCTGTGCCTGTGCAGTGCCGGCATTTGTCTGTGGACGGGATGCGGCTGTGCCTGCCTGCGGACGCTGTGTCGGATGGGGCTGATTGGGCGTTCTGCCCTGTGTCTGCCGTGCAGAAGACTGCGGTCTTTGGGAAGGCTGTGCGGACGTGCGGCGCGGATTTGTTTGATTGGTGTTCATCAGACGGCTCTCCTTTCTTCGGATCGTTCAAGGTATTTATATTGAGAAAACATCAGAGCAGGATATAATCAAGCAGATAGGTTACGGCACAGAAGATCAGCGCCGCTGTGCCGAACACGGAAACGATCTTGATCTCGTTCCAGCCGCACATCTCAAAGTGATGGTGAATCGGCGACATCTTGAAGATGCGTCTGCCCTCACCGAAGCGGATGCGGGTAAATTTGAAGTAGGTGGTCTGCAGCATGACGGATGCCGTTTCGATGATGTACATCAGACCCGCAAACAGAATGATGAGCGGATTGTCCGCCATGAACGCACAGCCGACGACGAGCGCACCGAGGAACAGCGAACCGGTATCACCCATGAAGACACGCGCCGGGTAGAAGTTGTAGACAAGGAATCCGAGAGACGCACCGATGGCTGCTGCAGCACCAAGTGCCAGCGACAGATTGTAGCCGCCCAGTGCCGTGAAAAAGCTCGTTTCAGCAAAGAAGGCGACAACCGAGAAGAACGCGCCGACGACGAAGGTTTCCGTTGCGGCAAGACCGTCGATGCCGTCGGTCAAGTTGACGGAGTTGACAACACCTGTGAGCAGGATGACAGCGATGACATAATAGAAAATACCAAGCTCCCATTCCCAGCCAAAGAACGGAATCCGCAGGGTCGTGTCGATAAAGCCGCACTTATGCATCGCAAAGACGTACAGTACCGCCGAGCCGACCTGCAGAAGGAATTTCTGCGCGGCAGTCAGACCGCCGTTCTGCTTTTTGCGGATTTTGACGGAGTCGTCAATGACGCCGATCAGACCCGATACCACGGCGAAGAGCAGGGTGATCAGAAATTCCGCGGCACGGAGAAAACCGAGCGGGGAGCCTGTGACTGCCCAAAAGACAATCCACAGGACAACGGTACCGAGCAGGGATGCCGCGATGAAGGCAAGACCGCCCATTGTCGGGGTGCCTTCCTTGCTTTTGTGCCAGCGCGGACCGATATCGAGAATCTTCTGTCCCATTTTCAGGGATTTCAGCTTGGGAATCAGGAAACGGGAGATCACCACCGTGAACAGAAAGACGGCGGCGAGCATGATCAGAAATGCGTGGGAGACTTGAAAATTCATTTGTTGCTCCTTTGATTTTGAGGGTTCATCTATTTTCTATAAGACGTTTTACGTGCGATTATCTGTGAAAGAACGTGCGACTTGTGAATCGCTCCTACAAGTATAAGGACGGAAATACAGTCATTCAGCGGTCAGCGCATCGACAATGCGTTCCAGCGCCATTGCGCGGCTGGCTTTGAAGAGAACCGTATCGCCGGGCTTCAGCAGAGAACGGAGTGCGTCTGCAATCGCGGGGATATCGTCGTTTTCCGCATGCGGGAACTGCATGATGTGTTCCTTTGGCATACCGCCGATGACAGCACCTGCGGCAATATCATCCGCTTCCGCACCGACAGTGACGAGACATTCGATGCCGAGCTCGCCCAAAAACCGTCCGACGCGCTTATGAAGCCGCGGTGCATAGGTGCCAAGCTCCTTCATATCACCGAGGACAGCGACGGATCTTCCGCCGTTTGTTTCCTTTGACAGTGTATAAAGCACGCGCAGAGCGGCTTCCATCGATTCGGGACTGGCATTGTAGCAGTCCTCGATGACGGTAACGCCGTTCCAATCGAAGATTTTCTGGCGCATACCGGTATTTTCAAATGCATCCAGACCGCGGCGGATGTCCGCATCGGTCATGTTCTGTGCCAGACCGCAGAGATATGCCGCCATGGCGTTTCCGACGTTGTGTTCACCCGTGACGGGGATGTGCAGATCGCGCACGACGGTGTGATCCTTCGTACAGCGCATATCAAAGGTACAGTCCTGTGTGGTCATGCGGATATTCTCTGCAAGATAGTCGGCGTTTTGGTTTTCCTTTGCGATATAAATGACGTTCAGACCGCGGGAGAGGATCTCGTCCTTTTTCTCGGTCAGAAGCGGCTCGTCGCCATTGAGAATGACCGTACCGCCTGCCTTCATGCCGTCGAGCATTTCCAGCTTGGCGTCACGGATGCCCTCGCGCGAACCGAGGTTTTCAATATGGGACGTACCGATGTTGGTGATGACAACGGTATCGGGCGTGCAGATATGAGAAAGTCTGTGAAGCTCGGTCGGATAGCTCATACCGGCCTCCAGTACGGCGATGCGGTCGGACTCCTTCAACTGCATCAGGGTCAGCGGCAGACCGATTTCGTTGTTGTAGTTGCCCTCGGTACGCATTGTCGGATGGGATGCAGACAAAACGGCATGGATCATCTGCTTTGTTGTTGTTTTGCCGACAGAGCCTGTGACTGCGATGACGTGGGGATTGGTACGCAGCATGTGCCAGCGTCCGAGTGCACCGAGCGCATAAAGCGTGTTGGGGACGAGAATGACGGCGCAGTTATCGGGCATGGCGCGCATCGTTTCCTCCGCAACACGTTCAGCGATGACACAGGTGGCACCGCGTGTGACGGCACCGCCGATGAAGTTGTGTCCGTCTGCGTTTTCTCCGCGCAGGGCAAGGAAAATATTGCCGGGTTCTGCAATGCGGGAGTCGGTGATCAATCCTCTGTGCGAGGATGCACTTTCGCGGATGACGGTTCCGCCGATGATTGCGGCGAGACTGCTTGTTGTATGGGATATGGTATCGAATTGTGTTTTCATAGGAGTGATTTATTCCTTTCAGAAATCACGGATTTTCCCGTTCATCCGTATGAATGAACGGTTGATAGGCGCGGATGATCTCCCGCTCGGAGAATGGGTGCGTGCCGGTTTGGTCGGTCTGATAGGTTTCGTGTCCTTTGCCGGCAAGAAGCACGGTATCGCCTGCCTTTGCCGTATTCAGAGCGTGCAGAATTGCGGCGCGGCGGTCGGTGATGACGGTGACCTTGTGCCGATCGTTTTGCACAATCCCGCCGAGAATCTCTGTGAGAATATCACGGACATCCTCCGATCGGCTGTTGTCCGCGGTCAGAATGATACGGTCGGCAAGCGCTGCCGCAATTGCGCCCATCATCGGACGCTTTTGCCGTTCTCTGTCACCGCCGCAGCCGAACAGAACGCAGAGTGCGCCTGTCGTTTGTTTGCCAAGACCTTGGAGTACGCGTTTCAGCGCATCGGGCGTGTGAGCATAATCAAGATAAACGGAATACGGAGCAGCAAGGACACGCTCCATTCTGCCGGGGATCGGCTGCATGAAACGGATGGCGGTACAAATGACCTTTGTCGGGACACTTGACATCGATGCACATGCCGCGGCGGCAAGACGGTTGGCGGCGAGGAAATCACACGGCGTATCGGTGAGATCATCGGGCAGAAATGATGCGGAAAACGCTGCCAGAGGATGGTTCAGCGCATAGGCGTGAGCGGCCGCGGGAATGTCCGGATCACAAAACAGCCGCATGCCATGCGGATCATCGATGTTGTACAATGCCCGCCGACAGGAGAAAAACAATTTGCGTTTTGCAAGGAAGTAGTCTTCCATCGTCGGATGGTAGTCAAGATGATCTTCGCTGAAATTCGTAAAGATGCCGCAGTCGAAGGTCAGTCCCGACAGGCGGTTCTGTTCCAGCGCATGGGAGGATGCTTCCATGATGACGGTTTTTACACCTGCATCCCGTGCGCGTGCCAGCAGTTCAGCTGTGATTTCGGGTGCCGGCGTGGTGTTTTCGGTGCGGTAGGAAACCCCTGCAATGCGGTTTTCAACGGTACCGAATACCGCACAGGGAGACGATGGCAGATACGCGGAGAAGATTGCTTCCAAAAGATAGGTGACGGAGGTCTTTCCGTTGGTACCTGTCACGGCATAGAGATGCAGACTGCGCTCCGGGTGTCCGTAATAGGCAAGACACGCGGGCG
Source organism: Clostridia bacterium (assembly GCA_017558715.1). Lineage (GTDB taxonomy): Bacteria > Bacillota > Clostridia > Oscillospirales > CAG-272 > RGIG3925. Next base: position 4,195 of record JAFYTT010000228.1, read on the forward strand.
GAAAGACTGAGGAGGTGTCGCGGACGAGAATCCACGGAAGGGAAAGCTCCTCGGCTTGGGCAATCGCATCCGGCCGATCGATCACGGCACAGACCGCACCGTACGATGCGGCGGCAAGATCGGTATGTCCGTCGTGATGGCGTCCGCGGATGCAGAAGAACACATCGCCGGCGAGAATTTTACGCGAATCGCGCTTCGGTGCGGCACAGGGAAGCGTCAGCACCTCGGGGGAACTGATACCGAGAATGTCGGTGAGGGGAATCGTATCAAAGAGGGTACGGATCGTCATGGCAATACTCCTGTCACTTGAGATGTTCGGGGAATTGTTGGACGTCCGGTTCTTTTTGTTTGGATATACGGTGTATCAGCCGTCGCGCGCGTCTGTGAATCGGAATTCGACCGTGACGACGGTGCCGGGGGTAACTTTGGTATACGCGGGGATCGACTGGCTGATGGCAACGGCGTAAGAGCCTGTGGTATAAGCCTGGGTTGCACCCTCGAGGATGATGTTCAGACCGCGGTCGACAAGGATTTTGGTCGCACCTGTGATGGTCATACCGGTCAGATCGGGAACGGAAACATTTTCACGCGGGGTTTCGGTACCGGTGTACAGAACCACCTGACCGGAGCCCTGAATGACGACGGTACCGCTCTTGGGAACCTGCTGGGTGACCGTATTGCCGTCGCCGCGTACCGTGTAGGAAAGTCCCTTTTCGTTCAGAAGTGCAATCGCTTCGGTGAGCGGCAGACCGGTGTAGCCGCCGACGGTGACTTCCATTTCGGCAAGCTCTTCCTCGGAGTAGACAGGGTCGATGTTCATATAACGGAGCACCTGATCCATCGTTTTTGCGACGTACGGTGCTGCCGTGACGGAACCGAAGACGTTTTCGACATTCGGTTCGTCGCAGATGATGATGCATGCAACCTGCGGATCGTCTGCAGGTGCGTACGCAACACAGGAACCGATACGCAGATAGGTATTGCCTTCTTCGTCTCGGATATCCGTTTTCTCGGAGGTACCCGTCTTTGCGGCGACCTTGTAGCCTTTGACGTAAGCATTCTTTGCCGCGCCGCCGGTGGAGACACCTTCTTCGAGAATATCGTTGATGAGAGCGGCGGTTGCCTCGCTGATGACAACGCGCTTGGGTTCGGGCGTGAC
>JAFYTT010000229.1 GCA_017558715.1 Clostridia bacterium
AATATAAGGCCGGCATGATGGATAAACTCGGAAAAAACCTATAAGGCAATAACCTTATATATGCCATCTAATATCATATTCGCAGATATCTGATACCATATATTGTACAACAATTCGCTTGAAATTTCAATACATAACCCCCATCATTGATGTTTTGTCAATGATTATTTTCATATATGAACATATAGCAGAACAAAATGCAGTAATTTGTTCACCCAATATGATAATAGGTGATCATCTGCGTATCGGGATTATCACCTATAGAGAGGTGTGACAGCGTTGCTTGATATATATACCGTTGCCTTTTTCGGTCACAGGGAGATCGATCATTTCAGAGAGACCGAGCAGACTCTTGAAAAGTTAATAGAAAATCTGATTCGGGAACATGCGTATGTCGAATTTCTTATCGGCAGAAACGGCGAATTTGATCAGCTGACAGCATCGACGGTACGTTCGGTACGAAATCGGCTTGGCTTCCACAACAGCTCCTTAACGCTTGTCTTGCCATATATGACGGCAGAATTCCGGGACAATGAGGAATCCTTCCTTGCCTATTACGATGAGGTTGAAGTATCTGCTGCCGCTGATGGTGTACATTTCAAATCCGCTATGCAGACAAGGAACCGTGAGATGGTAGACAGGTCTGACTTGGTTGTCTTTTGTGTCGATCATCCCTCTGGCGGCGCATATCAGACTATGAAGTGCGCAAAGAAGCACCAGAAACCGTATATCAATATATCAGCGAAAGGAACGGCTTTGGGATTATGATGACAAACCCCTTCAAAGGAATTGGTAGATGGATGAAAATGTATTGGGCAGAAATTCTGACCGGGATATTCGTCGCGGTTGTATGTGCCATATCGTTTGGTGCTGGTTTTATTCTGTGTTTTGCACAGCTTCAGGATGATGTTCGATTCTATGAAGCTATGCTGTATACGCCAGAGCCAAGGATATGCGCCTTGTGCAGCAGCAATACTTCCGACAAAATTCATGCACCTTGTATCGTAAATCTTTCCACCGGCGAAATTGCGGAACTGGCGATATATGATCCATATCCAACGGATGATTCCGCTGCAGAGAAGAAAGGGTATACTTCCTTCTATACGGGAGCCGGTGCGGTTATCCAGCAGAATTCTGATAATGAATACTGTGTGGCATCCCTGCCGAAAGAGGAAGAACCGATGAACCAAGCGCACTTCTGTTATGACTGCCGATGTCGGATAACGGAGCTGGACAGAGACGGGTGTGTGATTGCTGATCTATATGATCCGGACAACATTTCTGTATTTGAGGTATGTAATGGTGCGGAATATGGGATTCGGGATTATCTTGTGACTGTGAATCGAACAGATGGCGGCGGACTTGAAATTCGGGTACATGGGCTGATGGGAACGAACGCAGCACCTGATAATTGAATGGCGATGATAAACAATGATTTCAAATACATCGAGTATGAGAGGACGATTCTGATATGACCGATAACGAAAAGAAAAAAGCTGCGAAAGCCTTTGCGGAATATTGGGCAGATAAAGGCTATGAAAAAGGGGAAAGCCAATCTTTTTGGCTTGATCTCCTGCAAAATGTACTTGAAATGGAGAATGCCGCCCATCACGTCATCTTTGAAGAACAGGTAAAAATTGACCGTGCAAACGGCTTTATAGATATGATGATACCTGCGACAAAGGTTATGGTGGAACAGAAAGGTGCCGACAAGGATTTACGTAAGCCCATCAAGCAGTCGGACGGAACATTTCTGACACCGTTCCAGCAGGCAAAGCGTTACATCGTCGATCTTCCGTATTCCGAGCATCCGCGCTGGGTCATTACCTGCAATTTTAAGGAATTTCTGATCTACGACATGGAAAAGCCGACGGGTGAGCCGGAAAGCATATTATTGAAGGATCTTCCGACGGAATATTACCGTCTGGAATTTCTTGTCGAGGAAAAAAGCGAATTGCTCCATCGTGAAGAACAGATTTCGATCAAAGCGGGTGAACTTGTCGGTCGGCTGTATGATGCGATTCTGAAGCAGTACATTCATCCCGATAACGAGGATTCTCTGCGCAGTCTGAATATGCTGTGTGTTCGTCTCGTTTTCTGCCTGTATGCAGAGGATGCGGGGATTTTCGGCGGACATATGAAATTCCATAATTATGTCAAGAGTTTTGCGGTTAAGGATGTACGCCGTGCTCTTATTGATCTGTTCCGTGTGCTTGATACACAGGAAAAAGACCGCGACCCCTATATGGATGAAGCACTTGCCGCTTTTCCGTATGTCAACGGTGGTCTGTTTGCGGATGAAAATATCGAAATTCCCAATCTGACCGAGGAAATTGTTAATCTGCTTCTGCGCAATGCCAGTGAGGATTTTGACTGGTCGCAGATCAGTCCGACGATTTTCGGCGCAGTCTTTGAAAGTACACTAAATCCCGAAACACGCCGTTCTGGCGGTATGCATTATACCTCGATTGAAAATATCCATAAGGTTATTGACCCTCTGTTTTTGGACGAATTGCGGGAGGAACTGGATGAAATCAAGGCGCTGAAAACAGACAGAACCCGTATTGCCCGTGCAACGGCATTTCAGGACAAGCTGGCATCCCTTACGTTTCTTGATCCTGCCTGCGGTTCCGGCAACTTCCTGACCGAAACTTACATCTCTCTGCGCCGGATGGAAAACGAAGTGCTTTTGCTCAAACAGAAAGACGGCATGATTGCACTTGACATGGGTGATGTGATTCGTGTGTCCATTGGACAGTTTTACGGCATTGAAATCAACGACTACGCTGTTTCCGTTGCAAAAACCGCGCTGTGGATTGCGGAATCACAAATGATGCGGGCGACGGAAGAAATCGTGCAGATGGATTTGGATTTCCTGCCGCTGAAATCGTATGCGAATATCGTTGAGGGCAATGCGCTTCGTGTCGATTGGGAGAGTGTTGTACCGAAAGAGAAGCTGAATTATATCATGGGAAATCCGCCGTTTGTAGGATATTCATTGCAGTCCGCGGATCAGAAGCAAGATATGCTGTCCATTTATGTGAATGAGCAGGGCAAGCCATATAAGACCGCAGGAAAGATCGACTATGTTGCAGGATGGTATTTCAAAGCGGCGCACCTTATGTATGGAACAAAAATCAAAACAGCATTTGTTTCAACAAATTCCATCACACAAGGAGAACAGGTGGCTGGAGTCTGGAAACCGCTGTATGAGCGTTTTGGTATTCACATTGATTTTGCGCATCGTACATTCCGTTGGGA
>JAFYTT010000230.1 GCA_017558715.1 Clostridia bacterium
AGAAATCCTCACCCTGCTCAAATGTTGCAGTATAAACAGCAGGAGTGGTCTTTTCCTTGCCAGAGGCATTTGTCCATGTTCTTTCAGGCACAACTGTTGCACAGACTTCAACGCCGTTGATGGTTGAATAGACCGTTTCCTCTTCATAAAAAACATAATCAATGAGTGGTCTTTTTCCAAAGCCAACGGTAACTCGAATCCCGGGACGAGGGGTTGTATCCATCACTTCTTTGGCATCAATGGTTACACTCAAAATTTCATTGGTGACTATGTTTGTTACTACATAATACTTGATATCATACGTCTTCATAGCAGACGGAATACAACTATCAATGTCATATCCAAGAAGCTCAGAGATATCTGTACTATCAGTCTCCTCCTGCACAATATCCTCACTATAAAGAGGAGCACTGCTCATAATGGAAGATACTTCGTTATATTGCAGCATAATCTGATGTTCAGGGTGTTTTTTTGTGCCAAAGTAAATCCCCATTACCACAAGACACAGACAAGCAGCCATAGCACCCCATTTAACCCAAACGAGGTGGGACTTCTTCTTTGTGTTCATAGCCATACCGACAGCAGCAACTTTCTGCTCGTCCACCTCCCCAATGATATGAAAGAGTTCTTCTTTCTTCATAGATCATAACCCCTTTCTTCAAGATAGTTTTTCAGTTGATGACGGATACGGTTGAGGGTAACAGATACATTTCCCTCACTCATGCCAAAACGTGCCGCAATCTCTGAAACAGAAATTGCATACCAATAACGGCACAAGAAGATGCTGCACTTCTCTTGCGTGAGGGTATCAAGATAACGGTTGATTGCCTGAACAAGTTCTTTCTTCTCAACCTCTTGTTCTACGCTGTCAGTATCAGATACACACTCACCCAATTCGTCAAGAATCAGTTCAATTTCTCCACCGCCACGTTTTTCTGCATGTCGTTGACGAAATCTGTCAAAGGACAGGTTTCTTGTGATCTTCCCCAAATAGGTAGAAAGAACATTAGGACGATTGGGAGGAATGGAGTTCCACGTGTTCAAGTATGTATCGTTGACACACTCCTCGGCATCCTCATGATTACCAAGTATGTTCTTTGCAATCGCCTTGCAGTACCCACCGTATTTTGTGTCAGTCTCCTTGATTGCACTGGTATTCCTTTCCCAATATAGATTGACAATTTCTCTATCTTCCATAGATAAACCCCCTTTCACCTATATACACGGAAAATATCTGAAAATCTTACACCTTTTCAGACAATAATTTTCAAATTTTCATCATTTTGGTCATCGATGAAATCACATTGGGTCTTGACTTTCCCCGTAAGCCGCGTTATAATAAAAGCAGAATCATTATGAACCCAATCAAGGAGGAGCATCATGGAAATCCGTATTGCCGACAACCGCTATGCACTTGGGAAAAGTGCCGCACATCACATTGCAGAGGTTCTGCGCACGGTCATTGCCGAAAAAGGACATGCGCGCATCGTACTGTCCACAGGAGCATCCCAGTTTGATACGCTGGAAGCACTAACCAAAGAAGAAGGGATCGCGTGGGAGTGCGTGGAGATGTTCCATCTCGACGAATACATCGGTCTGCCCGTCACCCACCCGGCATCCTTCCGTAAGTATCTGCAGGAGCGCTTTGTTGATAAAGTTGCTCCGCTTGCCGCTGTCCACTTTGTCGACGGAACAGAGGAAAACATCGCCCAACTGACAGAGGAGCTCCGCCGTGAACCGATCGATCTCGGTCTGATCGGCATCGGTGAAAACGGACACATCGCGTTCAACGATCCGCCCGCTGATTTTGAAACCAAAGAAGCATACATTGTTGTCAATCTCAACGAAACCTGCAAACAACAGCAGCTCGGCGAGGGTTGGTTTGCATCGATGGACGACGTGCCGAAACAGGCGGTATCGATGACGGCATATCAGATCATGCAGTGTGAGCGCATTGTTTCCTGCGTTCCGTACGCCGTGAAAGCCGATGCGGTCGAGAAGACGCTTCGTTCCAAAGACGTCACCAATCTCGTTCCCGCAACGCTGCTGAAAACGCATCCCGATTTCATTCTGTATCTTGATCGGGACAGCGCCGCCGGGATTCTGTCCGTTTGACCCTCAAAACAAAAAACAATCCGAAAAATCCTGCTCCCACACAGAACCAATTCCGGCTTTGTGTGGGAGCATCACGTTTATGTTCACTTTTTCCGACCGATTTCCGCGTTGGGAATTGCGGCAATCGCGGGATGCGCTGTAAGCACAGAACTGTCAGACGCAAACCATCCTGTCGCAGGATCCCATCCGGCAGCCTCATATGATTCGTAAAGGGTATTGTCTGCAACCTCGGAATAGGTATAAACCGAATCCGCAATCAGATACATATCCTGCTTCGGCGCGATGACAACATTGTCCCGCATCTGCGAGTAGGACGGATTGATCGGAAAATCGATGTCATCGGGATCGGTTTCAAACGAGGTTTTCATCTTCTGCAGCAAGGGATACCGCGAGAGCCACGGTTCTCCTTGGTACGGAATCGCCGCAAGCCGCTTCCAATGACCCTCACCGGGTGTATCCGTTGCGGAATGTGCCCAGCCGCCGTTGACAAAGCCGTCACGGTTGCGGTCGTCATACTGGAGCGCCGCCCGTCCGCTGTCTACAATCAGATTTCCGAGCACCTTGTTTTCTCTGCCTCCGCCGACAAGGAAACTGAACTTTTTGACATCGATCAGAATATTGCCGTAGGCAGTCTGACCGGAATAACCGTCATCCCAGTAAATGCCGTCGGGCGTAAAGCCGTTTGCACCGATATTACACAGGCGGTTATAGCGAATCACCGTACCGTGTGCCGCCCAGTCAAAGCCTGCATAGATCGCACCCGCGTCAGACGACAGCAGAACCACATCGTGAATATCATTGTACTCAATCAGATGCTCGTTGCCGCCATACAGAATCGCCGCGTGCGGTGCGCCGCAGATCTCGTTGTGATCTGCGATATTGCCGACACCGTCAAGACAAACGCCTGCCTGATAGGTCAGATAGATTTCCGAAAAATCATGGATATAGTTGTTCGTGACACGATTTTCCCCGTGTGTCAGAGTCGCGCGGTCGCCGCCCGAGACATAAATGCCGCCCTTGCCCGTCCGCGTGATCTCGCAGTCTGCAATAAGGTTGCGGCTGCCATTTGCACGGATGGCAGTTCCGGCAATGTTCTTGATCCGCAGGTTTGTAAACTGCATATCATCGCCGCGGCTGACAATTCCGTCTGCCATCGTTGCCATAACGGAAAAGCCCGAAAACGTCATGTGATGCGTTCCGTCACAGACAATCAACGGCGTTTCACGGCACGAAAAATCGGCAGTTTCCGCACCGTCCCACGGCCAGAAGTACAGATTGCCGTTCTCGCGGTCAAGATACCATTCGCCCGCTGTGTCGAGCTCCTCGGGGACATTGTAGAAGTAGTAGTCCGCGCCTGCACGTGCGGCAAAACGGGATACAAACTTCGGATAGACCACGCGGTTTTCGATGCGGAACGTTACCGGTGTCGAC
>JAFYTT010000231.1 GCA_017558715.1 Clostridia bacterium
AATATAAGGCCGGCATGATGGATAAACTCGGAAAAAACCTATAAGGCAATAACCTTATATATGCCATCTAATATCATATTCGCAGATATCTGATACCATATATTGTACAACAATTCGCTTGAAATTTCAATACATAACCCCAATCATTGATATTTTGTCAATGATTTTTTTCATATAAGAACATATAGCAGAACAAAATGCAGTAGTTTGTTCACCCAATATGATAATAGGTGATCATCTGTGTATCGGGATTATCATCTATAGAGAGGTGTGACAGCGTTGCTTGATATATATACCGTTGCCTTTTTCGGTCACAGGGAGATCGAACATTTCAGAGAGACCGAGCAAACACTTGAAAAGCTAGTAGAATCATTGCTTCGGGAACATGAGTATGTCGAGTTTCTCGTCGGAAGAAACGGCGAATTTGATCAACTGACAGCATCGACGGTACGCGCGATACGAAAACGACTGGGTTGCAAAAATTGTTCGCTGGTGCTTGTTCTGCCGTATATGACCGCAGAATTCCGTGACAATGAAGCATCGTTTCTGGAGTATTACGATGAGGTCGAGGTGTCTTCTGCCGCTGAGGGTGTACATTTCAAATCCGCCATGCAGACACGGAACCGAGAGATGGTGGACAGGGCCAATCTGGTTATCTTTTGTGTCGATCACGCATCAGGCGGGGCTTATCAGACCCTGAGATACACGAAAAAGAATCAGAAACCGTATATCAACACTTCAGAGAAAGGGACGGCACTGGGATTATGAAGAAAAAAGAATTACACGGTATTGGGGGCTGGATGAAAACACATTGGATGGAAATCGCAGCCGGAGCGATGATTGCTTCGATTGCCATCCTTGCGTTTAGTATCGGTTATATCCATTGTCTGGCGCAGCATAGAGAGGATGTTCTCTATTATGAGAGTATGATAACTGCTCCGGAACCCAATGTATGTGCACTCTGCAGAAACAACAAGGGCGTTAAGATCCATGCACCCTGTATCGTCAATCTTGCCACAGGTGAGGTGGCAGAGTTGGCAATTTATGATCCGCATCCGACGGAGATCGGTGAGGTGACAGAAACTCCGAAGAAAGGTCATGTTTCATATTTTACCGGGGCTGGTGCATTGATTGAACAGAATCCAGATCAGGGGTATTGCAAAGCAATACTCGCAAAAGAAGAACCGATTGGTCCCGGTTATTTCTGTTATGAATGCAGACGAAAAATCTCTGAAATTGATAAGGATAAAAAAGGCTATATCATTGCTGATATGTACAATCCGTTATCTGTTGTGACGTATACGGTGTTGGATAGTGCTGAATACAAGATTCATGATTATCTGGTGACAATCAATCAAACAGATAGCGGAGCGCTTGATATTTGGGTGCATAGGCAGATGAATGAAATTGACACACTGGACAATTGATTTGATTGCTTTATCGTACTTAAGCAGTGTATTTGGTGAAATCATACTCTCGATAAAAGGAAAAGGCGATACCTGGTAAAAAACCATGCATCGCCAATTTTCATATCTGTACCCATGTGCAATAGCTCCTATATCAGGTTATATTCACATACATCGGAAGCTATCCTATCAAGCACTTTTGAACAGAATGAAAAATATTCCTTCTATTCGCATTATCTGTCATGTATCATCTGATTGATACGATTTAGGTTCTCATATAACATGAATCATAATATACCTGACAGACATCAATAGCGAATCGGCTTCAGTGTCTAACATTGCAATTTCGTCTTTTCATATGTGTTCGGTACGTGGAAATTATCACCGAACAACCAGCGGCGGCTCCAATTACTGTGATGGCAGACAGATTGCTCGCTCAACAGTGTTCCGCGAACAATCTCACATTCCTCCAGATTCCGGCTGACCATAACAGCAGCTGTTGCACACAGATCATACGGTGTCAGAATACTGTCATCGACATGGTACATCGATTTCATCTGCGGATAGCCGTAAATGAAATCATGTTCTGCCATTGTTGCTGCCGCTTGTGCCCGCGTAATGATACCGGACGAACCGATGACAGAAACGCCACGCTCTTCCGGACCGTAAAGCAGATACGGATGCAGCGGTTTCTCTGAGAGCATCTGTGCCAGAAGTACGAAGCCCTCCGATGCCGAAACATATTCACCACCGATATCAAAAAACGAAATTCCATTCTCTGCGTATGACGCAGCCATGGCTCTGATATCATCGATTTCAATAAATCTGCGCCGTCTGATCTGCATATTACGCAGGTCGGAGGCAGTCACAAAACGGGCACCGCGCGAAAGCATATGTTGCAAAAATTGTCCGACCAAATCGATATACCGATGTTCCGTTTCAATATCGAATCCCGGAGGCATCGTGTACCCAATAAAACGCCCTTCTGCATCGTACGCATGATTCTTTCCGTCACGGAAATTATAATAATCTCCGAGAAATTCGGCGGAGAAAAACTCGCTCGGATGGTAAAACACACTGAACAATCGGACTTCCTCAGGGTAATCTCGTCCAAAGTCCTGTTCAGCCAGACGGTCAAATTCCCGATTGGCATCATCCAGTCCAGCTTCATTGTGATAGTCATACCGCAGGATCCTGCGTACATGATTAAAATTCAGAACACCGCCATAGGAAAACGCCATCCCGTCTACATCCAGAATGAAATGATCGTCCAGATTGACATCCGCCCCCTGCTGCTTCAGAACAGGAAACACATCCGGTGTCCATGCCTCACCCGGCTGACCGTAGCCGACCAGTTCTTTACCAAAAATCCGCCGCATATCGTGGAACCCATGCATATCGCGTGCATCAAACGCTGCGGCACCGTCATGGAATGACAGCGGTTCGGTGTATTCGATGACAGTCGGATGAAACGAATGCAGATCGGAGTGAAAGCAAAGATCGTGTGTGCGCAGTTTGTTTATTAAATCCGTCCGCCTATGCTGTTCCAGTACACGTGCTTTTTCTCCCGCCAGCTTAAATGTTGCCCGGATACCGAGCCGCTCCAGCATTGTCAGGAGATAGTCCAGCGCTTCCTCTGAGCGGTCATCGATATAATCCGCATCATCAATCCATAATGCTACAGCAATCGACATATCCTGTCCTCCATTATAAGTTATCATTCTGATTCCATGAAAGCGGTAGGGGGAACCATGCATGAAGCAAAAGTGCCTGTGCGGGATCAGACAATTCCGATATCAGCTCCGCTGGTGAACCCGGACCGAAAAAGACCTGCGCTGCTATCAGCTCATGCAAACAGAGATCCGCCGGTATATCAGAGCTGACGGTATCACACCAACACCCATCAGCATCAACGACAATACGGACATTTCCATATGTGCCGATCTTCACGCATAACTGTCCGGTCGGAAGCACCTTCAACTTTCGTTTGAGCGTCAGCAGTGCCTGCAGAACAACATCCCAATGCAAAACCTTGAAATGAGACGGAACAGATGTCTGATAAGCTTCTGCATACCGATGAAGCTCCCGGCACAACGGCAGATCCCACGGGTATACCGTGATCCAATACTCCTGTCCGGTCTGCACGACATAGTCCGCAAGCATCGCCATTCTGCACGCCGATATCTGATGTCCATATTCGAAAACCGTGCTTCCGGTTTCATCTGTACAAAGGTATCCGATACAGCATCCATCCGGACAATATACAGCATACGGCTTTGATTTCCACATACACATGGAGTCATGAAAGCTGCCGAAATCAGATCTGTGCAAACGGATGTGGTTTCGATTGTACAACACCTCTGCCATTTGCATGACGGATGCATCAGGGGAAGTCAATGCATCATACCGATAAGGATTGCCGGGATTCTTTTTCAGATAGTCCGCCCCGTTGCGCGGTGTCAGCAAGAAACGGAATACAGACCCACTCGGCTCATAACCGTAATTTTCATATCGGGAACGCAGTCCGCCCAGACGGGAGAGATCGACCTGCATATCCGTGAGCTTCTGCATAGCATATGTCATCAGTGCCTGCATATAACCGCTTCCGCGATACTCCGGTGCGACCGCAATATTGCCGACCGTCGCTGCACGCAGAACCGTATTTCCGATCGAGAATGTATACGAGAAAATTCCGATTGCCGCTGTTATCCGCCCTTGATCCCATATCACATAATGCTGTGACAGTCTTTCGGGAGAATTGCACATGCGCGGCATATTGGTTTCAAAATGGCGGGATGCAGGATTGGCGGTAAACGCGCGGTTCAGAAAGGACAGCAGCGTACCGTAATCCTCCGGACAAATCTGTGTAACATGATGTTCCATTTCGCACCTCATAAATCCAACCGGATTCCTGTTTCTGTATCATATACCGCCGTTGTCATTGCAGGCAACGAATCTCTGATCTCCGTACCGTTTTTCAGACGAATCTGAATGTCTCGGTCGCAATCAGTACAAATGACCGCAATACCGCCGCCGACCAGAAGTGCTTCTCCGCCCTCCGAGTAAATGTGTACGCCGGATTCACGGAAAATCTCACGAAGCGCATCACGGTCAGACGGAAAGACCGAGAAATACCACGCGGTATAGTCATCAAATGACTTTCTTGCAGCAGCAGGCATATCCAGGCTCACCCCCACGATGGTGCAGGTCAGGGAC
>JAFYTT010000232.1 GCA_017558715.1 Clostridia bacterium
CAGCATCTCAATGTCAAATCCTTTTTTGACACCGTCTGTATCAATGGAGTTGAGAACGACCTCACCCGCGCCGTTGTCAACACAGCGCTTGATCCAGGAGATCGCCTCCATGCCGGTGTTTTCCCGTCCGCCCTTTGCAAAGACACGGAAGACACCGTCGACGCGCTTGACATCAGCGGAAATGACGACACACTGGTCGCCGTATCGCTTCGCTGCTTCATAAACGAGATCGGGATTGCGGATGGCACCGGAGTTGACGGAGACCTTGTCTGCGCCGCACTTGAGCACGCGGTCAAAGTCGTCCAGCGTATTGATGCCGCCGCCGACCGTCAGCGGAATGAAGATTGTGCGTGCAACCTCACAGAGAATGTCGGTGAACAGCGCACGTCCCTCGGCAGATGCGGTGATGTCGTAGAAGACCAGCTCATCCGCACCGCAGTCGGAATAATATTTTGCAAGCTCGACGGGCGAGGAAACGTCGTTCAGACCAAGGAAGTTAACGCCCTTGACGACACGACCGTTCTTCACGTCGAGACACGGAATAATTCTCTTTGTAATCATTTTGAAACCTCAATCGCTTCTTTGAGATTGATCGCACCGGTATAATATGCCTTGCCGATGATCGCGCCGTGCAGACGCATTTTTGCAAGCGCACGAACATCGTCAATCGTCGATACACCGCCCGATGCAATGAAGTCGATTTCATACGTCTCCGACAGATGGCGGTACAGATCGCGGTTCGTGCCGATCATCGCGCCGTCACGGGAAATATCGGTACAGATCATCGTCTTCACGCCGATCTCCTGCATCTTTGACACAAAGTCATCAACGGTCAGAGCGGACTTCTCTGTCCAGCCCTTGATTGCGGCATATCCGTCCTTGAAGTCTGCACCGACGGCGATATGAGTGCCGTAGGTCTTGACCGCTTCCCGCAGGAACGCTTCATCGGTGACAGCGGCAGTGCCGAGAATGACGCGGTCAACGCCTGCTGTCAGATACGCATCGATGACAGCCATGGAGCGGATACCGCCCCCGACCTCGGTAAACAGATCGGTATGTTCAACAATATTTTTGACAACGGACAGATTCGGTGTTTCGCCCGATTTTGCACCTTCCAGATCCACGAGGTGCAGATGTGATGCCCCCTGTGCGGCAAAGTCATACGCAATCTCAATCGGGTTTTCGGAATACACCGTCATCTGCGCGTAGTCACCCTTGTAAAGGCGCACAGCTTTCTTTTCAAACAGGTCAATCGCGGGATAAATAACCATCACTTATCCCTCCCTTTTGTACTCAACAAACGCGCGGAGAATCGCAAGTCCCACAGGACCGCTCTTCTCCGGGTGGAACTGACAGCCAAAGACATTGCCATTAGCAACCGCCGCCGTCAGATACGCGCCGTATTCGGTATCGGCAATGACCGCATCGTCGCAGTCCATCGCCGCATAGGAGTGCACAAAATAAACGTAGTCGCCGTCCTTGATATACTTGAACAGCGGGGAGGCACCGTGGAAGCGGAGCGCATTCCAGCCGATCTGCGGAATTTTAAGCTCCGCAGGAATCTTTTCGGCAATCGGACGCACCTGTCCGGGAATCAGACCAAGACCCTCGTGCTCGCCGTATTCAAAGCTTTTGTCAAAGAGCATCTGCATACCGAGGCAGATACCGAGAAGCGGCTTCCCTGCTTTTGCTTCTTCGATCACAACACGGTCAAGACCTGTTGCGCGGAGCTTGTTTGCCGCATCCTCAAACGCACCGACACCGGGCAGAAGAATGTGATCGGCAGACCGCAGAACATCCGCATCGGAAGTCACAACGACATCCGCACCAATGGCATCGAGCGAGCTTTTCAGCGAAAAGAGATTGCCGACACCGTAATCAACGATTGCTACCATTTACAGTACCCCTTTCGTTGACGGAATTTCATCGGCAAATGCGGCATCGACGGAAACCGCCTGACGCAATGCACGACCGACCGCCTTGAATGTACCTTCTATGATATGATGAGAATTTTCGCCGGCCATCTGACGGATATGAAGCGTACATGCACAGCTGCGGACAAACGCCAGCCAGAATTCTTTTACCAGCTCACAG
>JAFYTT010000233.1 GCA_017558715.1 Clostridia bacterium
GGAGGTTCCGACAGACAGCTTCTCGGGAGATGCGCTTCCCCCGCCCGTCATTACCGATCCTGCCGCAAATGCCGCCCCCGTCGATCATACCGAGATGGACACATCCGATGTTGACGAAAGCGCATCCGAATCCCCAAGTGTCCTTATGAGTACGGCACGAGAGGAATCCGCTCTGCCCGAAAACACCGATTATTTTGCCGAGCTGACCGTCAGCGAAATTGCCGAGGTCTGTTCCGCTTCTACCGTTACCGTACAATGCCAACGAGAGGACGGACGCGCCATCGGTTCCGGCTTCATTCTCAGCGAGGACGGCTATATTGTTACCAACCGTCATGTCATAGAACAATATGACGAATATCAGATTCTTTTAAGTGACGGCAGCACATATCCCGCGGCACTCATTTATACGTTCCCCGAACAGGATCTGGTGCTTCTGAAAATCGATGCTGCCGATCTTCCCACCGCATCTGTCGGCACATCTGCCGAAGCCGCCATCGGTGATTCGGTGGTTGCCATCGGAACCCCCGGCTCTGTCAACTTTGCTGGCACGGTCACCTACGGCTATATCTCCGGGCTTGACCGCCAAATTGAAATCACCGATGATAAAGACGCTGTCATCGGTTATACCAACATGATCCAGATCACAGCGCCCATCAACCCCGGCAACTCCGGCGGTCCGCTGATCAACCGCTTCGGCGAGGTCATTGCCATCAACACAATGAAGCTGACGGGTGAAGGCTTTGAGGGTATGGGTTTTGCCATTCCGATCGATGCCGTGTATCCAACCCTGCAGGAGCAGATCGACACGCACCGTGCCGAGGTTCCTGTCTCTGCCGATAAAACTGAAGTTCCGACGGAATCTGAGATCACGGAATCCGATTCCGAACAGACCACCGATTCCTCTGTGACCGAATCCGTTGAAACAGAGGAGACCGTCGTGGATACACGTCCGATGGCTGTCCTTGGTATCCGCGGAGAAACGGTCACCGAAAAGGAAGCGCTCCTTTATAAGATGCCTGTCGGCGTCATCATCCACTATGTCGATCCCGGCTCTGACGCCGAGCTGTTCGATCTGCGCGCGGGTGATATCATCCTATCTGCCGACGGAACCGCAATTCCCGATATTGCCGCGCTGGATGCATGGATGCAGAATCTGCGTGCCGGCGATACGGCAGAGATCACCGTTTTCCGTGCCGGCGCGGAGCTTGTCATCAACGTAACCTTTTCCGAACCGGCAGAAGAAGTCCCGACAGCAGCTTGAAAATCACATCATACCTGATACCGCAGATACGATATTTGCGGTATCTTTTTTTGTAATGCGGTTGACAAGCCATCACGGAAATGCTATAATAAAGAAAAAAATAACAGACAAAGGAAGGGATTCCCTATGAAAATCGGAATTACGGAAAGCTCATATCGTGTCTACCCAAAAGAGATCCGTTATCAGAAAATGAAGGAACACGGCTTTACATGTGCAGACTACGGTATGTCCAACACCGAGGTCGCCCCGTATACGCTTGATGATGCGGCATTTGACGCATACCTCACAGAAGAACGCCGTCTGGCAGAGGATGCAGGCATTACCATCTCGCAGGTTCACGGTCCGTGGAGATGGCCTCCGCAGGATGCAACCGAGGAAGACCGCGCTGAACGCATGGAAAAGATGAAACGCTCCATCCGCGGCACCGCAGTCCTCGGATGCAAAAACTGGATTGTCCACCCGATCATGCCGTACGGCATCAATGAGCTCGGCACGGATGACGCTCAGAAAACGTGGGATCTCAACGTTGTCTTCATGCGTGAGCTGCTTGCATGTGCAAAGGAACACGATATCATCATCTGCTTTGAAAACATGCCGATGCCGAACTTCTCACTCGGCTCTGTTGAGGCAATCATGCGCTTTGTCAATGAAATGAACGATGATCACTTCCGCGTCTGTCTCGATACGGGACATGTCAATGTCTTCCCGGGTCAGACTCTGTACGATGCAGTTCACATGATCGGCGATAAGCTGCAGACACTCCATGTCCACGACAATTCCGGCAAGTCGGACGAACACAGGCTCCCGTGGCTCGGTACTGCCGACTGGGAAGGCTTCGGTCGTGCCCTGCGAGAAATCGGCTTTGACGGCGTGTTCTCCTATGAGACAGGTCCGGCAATCGCGCTTCCCGTGGATCTTTATGGGGATATGCTGCGGTTTATGGTCAAGAGTGTCGATTACATCATGGCTGAATAACCGCCGAACAACAACGGTTGAAACAATATCAAACCAAAGGAAGGTGTACTTATGAGCCAAACAGTAAGACTCGGACTGATCGGATGCGGCGGTATGATGCGTACGCATGCACAGGGTGTCAATCTCGTAAAAGGCATCGAGATCGTCGCCGTCTGCGATATCATCCGTGAACGCGCGGAGGAAGTCGCAGAGGTTCTCAATACGCCGTATATCACCACCGACTTTGAAACGATGGTCGATCTTGTCGATGCTGTCCTGATTGCCCTGCCGCATGACCTGCATTATGAATGCGGTGCCTTTTTCGCGCGCCACGGAAAGCATGTCATGATGGAAAAGCCGCTGTGCAATACCGAGGAGGAATGTCTTTCCCTGATCGATATCTGCGAGGAACACAATGTGGTTCTCATGTGTGCTTACCCTGTCCGTTTCTGGCCCGGTATCGTACGACTCAAAGAGCTGATCGACAGCGGCGAGTACGGCGAAATCATTCAGATGTCGATCTGGACGGAACAGCTGACCGGTGCGGAATGGATGGACAATCCCCGTCCTGACTGGCGGCAGACAGCACGACTTGGCGGTGGACAGTTCTTCTCTCACGGCTGTCACTATGTCGACCTGCTTTTGTGGTTCCTCGGCGAGCCTGTACGCGGGATGCATTTCGGCACCAAGAACGGCACACCGTGGATGGTGCGGGAAGGAACCAGTGCCGCGACGATCCAGTTTGCAAACGGTGCCCTCGGCTATCACGGCGCGACATGGGGTGCACGCGGAACACGGCTCGGCTATGATTTTCAGATTCAGACAGAGCGCGGTATGCTCGAATACGACCACGGTCAGGGTATGATCCGCCTGTACAATCGGGAACTTGCGCACATCCCCGGCAACGTCGAACACAAGGGCTATTCCGTTTTATGGCAGCGTGATGCGTCGGAATCCGGCGGAAAAGCAACCCATTACGAAATCGAGCATTTCGTCGAATGTATCAATACCGGCAAAACACCGCTCACCAACGGCTACAACACCCTGCAGGGTCTGCGTGTCATCTGGGCGATGTACAATGCCGAGCAGAACAATACCGTTGCCGATCTGCGCGGTCTGGGACTGCGTGACTTTGATTGATATACCGAAAGTTCACGTTTTCAAAAACGCAATATCACAGAAAAAAGGGGCTTTTGGCGTGCCTGCGATAAAGCATGTACATTTGAAAAGACATGTTCAATTTGAGCATGTCTTTTTTCTTGCTTTGCTATATATTTTATGGTATAATATCTTTGAAAATCAAAGCAACACTATACTTCACCTCAACAAACACTTCGTGGAATATTTTTTGAAATCTGATATAATAAAATCACAAAAGCGCTTTTGAATAATTTTTGGAGAACAATCATATGTCTATTGGAACAACCATTAAACGTCTTCGTCGAGAGAAAGATATTACGCAGGAACAGCTTGCCGAGTATCTTGGTATCACTTCGCGCGCAATTTCTCAATGGGAGTGCGACCGCACCGCTCCCGACATCTCGCAACTCCCCGCACTCTGTAATATTTTTGATGTTTCATCAGATGTTCTTCTTGGAATTGATATTGAAAAGAATAACGAGGAGATAAAAAAATATTTAACCGAAGCAGCCGAGCTTGGCTATCAAGGACTGGGTGCAGAGCGTATTGCACTTCTCCGCGAAGCAAACAAAAAATTCCCACGAAACTATAAGATCATGCAAAGCCTTGCTGATTCGTTGGTATGCGAGTATTCTCGAAAAGGAATTAAGGAATATGACGAGGTGTTTGATCTTTGCAATCGAATCCTTGCCGAGTGTACTGATAGCACAACACGATATGAGGCGATTGACACTCTTGGAACCGCTTATGGATACGCAGGCAAAAAGGAGGAGATGTTAAAGCTTGCCGAGGAAATGCCGCGCACTCATTTTTCTTACGAAAACTTTATGATGTATCGTTGGAAAGGTGATGCTGACTTTGAAGAATTTCAAGGCTATTTATCTTTTCTAATTTACCACACCGCTGAAATGATCGAACTCGCAGTTGGTCAAAGGCACGATAACGGAGAGTTTATTTATCCACTTGAAGACAGAATTCATTTGTGGAAAACAGAAGTAGGTTTTCTTGAATTGCTTTTTCCGGACGGTGATTATCAATACAAAGCCCAACTTGGCGAAGCTGCCTGTAGTCTTCTGTGCACCGCATATCTGAGAAAGCAGAACTACGAAGAAGCGTGGAAGTGGCTGGAGAAAAGTGCAGATTTTGCTATTCATATGGACACCTATGATTTTGATGCGCCGCACACCTCACCAATTCTTCGCGGATACTCAAGTGGTGGCTGGATCATGGAATCCGAAGGCAATCGTTCTCAATCTATGCTTGAATGGTTGACCACTGATGATGAGGCTGCTGTTTTGCGCTCCAACGCGCGTTATGAAACGCTCGTTGATCGCTTGAAAGCGGTTGCAAAAAAGCCGTAAATTTCTGGAACTGTTGCAAGTCCCCCAAAAAATGGACTTACAACAGTTCCCTTATGATTTTTCTGCAGGCAAATCTGCTTTATGGAAGGCACCCCTTCCGCCCCTTTTCTTTATTCTGTCTTTACCGCATCAATCGCTGCGATGATCTCCCGCTCGCTCTCAATATCCGACGCAAACGGATGTGTTTTGGCACACTGCTCAAACCGCTTCATCACCACCTGTGCCTCTTCTGCATCATCCCTCAGAAGATGAGCAATCGCATACTGACAGCGCAGAATCGTCGGATTGTTTCGCATGGCTTTCATAAAGGAAAGAAGCTGTTTTGTCAGACACTGCTCTGCCGCCGCGGTATCTCCCCGCAGGAGCAGACAGGTCAGGCGGTCACAAATCAGAAGTGAGCGATGGACACCGACCATGCCTGTTTTCGCTGCACACAGAGATCGGATGGCTTCCTCCGCTTCGTCATACTTCCCTTCATCCATCAGGCGGTTGCAGGCAAAGACAGAAATCACCGCGACCATGCTGTTTTCAAGCGACACGCCGTCGGGAATCACAAACCATTCCCCGGGCATATCCCGCAGACGAACCCCGCGCGCCGACGCTTCCGCGATCAACAGCTGAATCCGCATCGCCTCCATTGCCGTCTGCGATTTTGTCTGTGCATATAAATTATAGCCGTCATTGTCAATAGCACCCAGCCGCATCGGGATACCGTTCATCATCGCAAAAGCAATCCCGACAATAACACCGACGAGCATAATCAGCGACAGCGTCGGAATCGGACGGCAGATCTGATACAACGCAAAGAAAACTGCGGATGCAATCAGATTCATCAGAGAACCGCCGAGATGGTACAGCGCAAACGGAATCTTCCCGTCCACAGGCTGGGGCGGAACGAGCAGGCACTGACCGCCTGTTCCCGCAAGCTGCATCCGTTTGACTCGGATTTTGCCGCTGACAGGGTCACGCAGAAACGTCAGCGAACCGATGCGGAACAGCGAAAAGCGATATCCCGTCAGAAGACCGAACACCAGATGCCCTGCTTCATGAACGACAATCTGCAGATACAGCATGACATAAAATCCAAGCAGCAGGATTCCGACAGACATCAGCGTCTCACCGGGACTTGCTCCTTCGGACACGGTTTCTCCGAGATAATATCCAAAGAACCATCCGCAGACACCGCCGATGACAAGGAAAAATAACATCCCAATGTATTGACGGAAATCAATCTTCTTTTTTTCTGACATTTCCGATAACCTCCATGTGTTTTTCTATTATTATATCGAAAATTCGATGGGTTGTCAACATAAAACATATGGGATACCCGCAAAAACGGATATCCCGATGTGTTTTTGAAGTTTTGACGGTCATGTGCCTTTCCCGCGCCCGCCTTCCTTTTCCGCGGCACGAATGATCTTCCGTACCGTATCCGAGGAAAGATAGAAGCGTTCCGACAGCTCCGAAACCGACACATTGCGTTCAAACAAGGAGCGGATTTCCGCATTTCTTGTTGCATACCGCGCTTTTGTGCCGTTGCGGTGACCCCATTCTGCTTTTTCTTCGGTTTTCGCGGGGATATAAATCGACTCGCCGTCCACATATTTCTGAATTTCTTCAATCAATGCGTCCGGCAGTACCCCGCGGGCATTTTTGTACACCAAATCTTCACCTGCTCCTTTTCGTCCGCTGTCACGAAAAACGCCGGTGCGCCGTCTCCTTTTCTGGCGGAATACGACACGAGCCGTTTCCGTGATGTGTCATGTCCGCCTGTGGAACAAAACACCCGGCTCGGAATCGGATCAGCCGCATCCGCCCGTGCCAAGGAGCCGCCCCCTCTCCGTACAAGGACAGATAC
>JAFYTT010000026.1 GCA_017558715.1 Clostridia bacterium
CCCGATGCATTCATGTAGGTCTGCGGCTTCATCAGAATGACGCGCTGACCGTCGATTGTACCCTCACCGATGAGCGCGTGATACTTTGCGCGGTCGATCTTGCATCCGATGGACAGTGCCAGTGCATCAATTGCCGCAAAGCCTACATTGTGGCGCGTGCGGACGTATTCCGTGCCGTGGTTGCCAAGACCCACGATCAGCCATGATACCTGACCGTTCTTCGATGCAGGCGCGGATTCAATTTTCTTAAAGAGATCAAAAATATCTGCCATGTGTTTGTTTCCTTTATCTGTTTCTTTGTTTGCAGACGACAAAAGGCGGAATGTGGGCAGGATACCCGCTTCCGCTGACGTGTCTGTTTGGTGTGTGACAATATTATACCGCAGATGCGGGAAAAATGCAAGGGGGTTGGCTTTGTATAGATATGAATAAACTGTTAATTATCCGTGAAAATACTTGTATTTCCCATGAAATATGTTATAATATTACAGTCGCATTTTGGTTTGAAAAAAGGAGCCTTTGAAAAGAAGATTCCGGGAACACAGATGCGTTTTACTTATACAAAAACGCCGTCATCTGACTGCGTGAGACATTGAAAAGAAAGGAATATTTCACCCATGGAAATCCTGTATGAAAACCTTCTGCAGATGGACTGGCGCTATCTCGTCATGTGGGCGATCGGCGGCATTCTGATCTATCTTGCAATCAAGAAGGATATGGAACCGACCCTGCTTCTCCCTATCGGCTTCGGTACCATTCTCGTCAACCTGCCTAACTCCGGCGCAATCACGCAGATTCACAACGGTGTCGCTGAACCCGGTGCCCTGTCCGTTCTGTTTGATGCCGGTATTGCAAACGAACTCTTCCCGCTGATTCTGTTCATCGGTATCGGCGCGATGATCGACTTCGGTCCGCTGCTGTCCAATCCCAAGCTGATGATCTTCGGTGCGGCGGCACAGTTCGGTATTTTCTTCACGCTGTGTCTGGCATCCATCTTCTTTGACATCAACGACGCGGCATCCATCGCCATCATCGGTGCTGCCGACGGTCCCACCGCGATTGTCGTTGCAAACAAGCTCAACTCCCAGTTCCTCGCTCCCATCATGGTTGCGGCATACTCCTACATGGCACTCGTGCCGATCATTCAGCCGCCGGTCATCAAGCTTCTGACCACCAAGAAGGAGCGTATGATCCGTATGCCCTACGAGGCAAAGGAAGTTTCCAAGCTGACCCGTATCCTGTTCCCGATCATCATCACCGTTATCGCAGGTATCGTCGCACCCGCATCCGTTGCGCTCGTCGGCTTCCTGATGTTCGGTAACCTGATCCGTGAATGCGGCGTGCTCAACTCTCTGTCCGAAACCGCACAGAAGGTCCTTGCAAACCTCATCACAATCTTCCTCGGCATCACGATTGCATCCCAGATGTCCGCAGACAAGTTCCTCAACGTCAACACCCTGCTCATCCTGGGTCTGGGTCTGTTCGCATTCATCTTTGATACGGCAGGCGGTGTCCTGTTCGCAAAGTTCCTCAACCTGTTCATGAAGAAGAAGATCAACCCGATGATCGGTGCGGCAGGTATCTCCGCATTCCCGATGTCCGGTCGTATCGTTCACAAGATGGGTCTGGAAGAAGACCCGCAGAACTTCCTGCTCATGCACTCCATCGGTGTCAACGTCTCCGGTCAGATTGCATCCGTCATCGCAGGCGGTCTGATTCTGAACTTCTTTATGGGTTAATCGGGAGGTAGCAATATGTTTTTTAAGAATCTTTTTCTGAATGCAGCTCCTGTCACGGAAGCTGTTGAAACTGTCGCTGAAACAGTGGCTGAGACCACAGAAGTCCTCGCGGAATCCGCGTTCTCCTTTAACCCCGCAAACTTTATTTCCAACCTGTACTACATGGGTGTCGGCATGCTGGCAATCTTCGTTGTCATCGCTGCCATCATCGGTATGGTTTACGCGCTCGACGTTCTCGTCAAGGCGTTCTCTCTGAAGCTGCCGAAGAAGCAGTAAGTCCCGTCAATTTATCATCCCTCCCTGTCACACGGCAGAGAGGGATTTTTGTTTTATACCCCATATTTTCCTTGACAATTCCATGTTTTTCTGATACACTAAAACCAATGAAAAACAAACGGAGGAAACCGCGATATGAACATCACCGAAAACAAATACAACTTCTTAAAAGCCGCCGACCTGACCCCGACCGGCTGGCTTTACAATCAGCTCAAAACCGAAGCCGACGGACTTGCGGGCAACCTTGACAAAATCTGGCCCGATGTCCGCGATTCGCGCTGGATCGGCGGCAGCTGCGAGGGCTGGGAGCGTGTCCCGTATTGGCTCGATGGCTTTGTGCCGCTGGCGTATCTTCTGCGGGATGATGACCGCATCGCACGCGCAAAGAAATACATCGATGCGATTCTGGCAGGTCAGTGCGAGGACGGCTGGATCTGTCCGTGTAACGAGGACGAACGTGCAGGGTATGACATGTGGGCGCTGCTGCTGCTCACCAAGGTGCTTGTCGTTTACGCTGACTGCGAACCCTCTTATGCCGATCGCATTGAGACTGCCGTTTCCCGTGCGATCAGACAGGCGATCGGTCATCTGTCCGAACATCCTTTGTTTAACTGGGGCAAATACCGCTGGTTTGAGGGTCTGATTGCGGCATATTGGCTGTATGAGCGCACGCACGAGGAATGGATCCTTGACTACTGCGACCTGCTCCACGATCAGGGCAAGGACTATAAAAAGCTCATTGACGAAGAATTTGAGCAGTATCAGATTCCCGAGCGCAAGTGGCAGTGGGATACGCACGTCGTCAATCTGTCGATGGCAATCAAGGCGGAAACCCTGTGGCAGAAGCGGCTGGGCGGCGAGATCTCCGACTGCGATTCCCGTCATATGTATGAAACGCTGATGCAGTACCACGGTATGGCAAACGGTCACTTCACGGGAGACGAATGTCTGGCGGGCAAGGCACCGATTCAGGGCACGGAGCTCTGCGGTGTCTGCGAGGCGATGTATTCCGACGAATGGCTGCTTGCCATCACGGGCAACGTGTATTGGGGCGATATCCTTGAGCGTCTTGCGTTCAATGCGCTTCCCGCGACGATCTCGGCTGACATGTGGACGCATCAGTATGACCAGCAGATCAACCAGATCGGCTGTGCACCCGACATCGCGGCATGTGTCTTCGGCACCAACGGTCAGGAAGCAAACCTCTTTGGGCTCGAACCGAACTATGGCTGCTGTACCGCGAATATGCCGCAGGGCTGGCCGAAGTTTGCGTTGTCCTCGATCATGAAGAATGAAAACGCGCTGTTTGTCGCCTCGCCCGTTCCGATGACGGTGAATACGACCCTGCACGGCACACCCGTGAAGCTGGAAGTTTCCGGCGGCTATCCGTTCCGCGATACCGTGAAAATTGCGGTCACCGTCGATGCGCCTGTTGACTTTGCGCTGGATATCCGCGTTCCCGGCTTTGCAAAGACCGCGATTCTTGACGGCGAAGCACTGACACCCGGAACGGTTGTATCCGTTTCCCGCACATGGCAGGGAACGACGGAGATGACGCTGACCTTCGGCTATGATATCACCCTCGATTCCGCGCTGTACGAAGATCTTCTCTGCGTCAACCGCGGCGCGCTGCTGTATTCCATACCGATTTCCTATGAAAAGATCATGCGCGAATATACCCGCGGCGGTGTCGAGCGCAAGTTCCCGTACTGTGACTATATGCTGATTCCGACCTCCGACTGGGGTTATGCATTTACCGATACCGATTTTGTTTATACCGAATGTGCGCCGATCCCCGAGGACAGCGCTGCCTTCGATCAGACCAAGCCGTGCGTCAGGATCACCGCAAATCTTGCCAAGATCGACTGGGGCCGAGAAGACGGATTTGCATTTGTCTGCGCGCGCCTGCCCAAGTGCAGAGAAGTTTTGGAAACGGTCAAGGTCGATATGATTCCCTATGGCTGTACCGATCTGCGCATGACGGCCATGCCCCGGGTCATGCCGAAACATTGATTGCTGCCGACTCAAATATCCAAAGCCAGAAAGGAGCCGCCTATGAAATCCATTGTCCTGTTTTTGATATCCCTGCTTTCCGTTCTGATGTTCACCGCCTGCAAAGGTGAAACTGATGTGGAACCCCCGAAAGACACGTGGTCGTATGTCTATACCCCGACCGAAATCACGCTTCCCGACGGATGGTATGTCAATGAGGGCTCCGAGCTGTCCTACCGCACCGATATCAATGCACTGTCGGTCGAGGTTCACTACGAGCTGCCGCCGATTGATGAAAGCGGATTCATCCCGTTCATCTACGGCACGGCACAGTTGGCGGCAGACGGTACGCTGATCTCCATTCAGAGTGATAACGAGGACGAAGCACCGTCTGTCAATTCGATGACCGATGCTGTGAAGACCGATCTTCCGGTACTCCACGACGGTGCCTCGGTCTGGTTTGCAAAAACCTTTGCGGACGGTACCACTGCATCGGTCGAAGCAATGTACACCGACTATGACGCGGGTCTGTGGCTGAATCTGACCGATGAGAGCGGCAATGTTCTGTTTTCTGCCGAACCCGCCGCGCTTCTCGGCTACGACATCAGCCGTGACATCGGTACCCAAAACGGCGGGGACATCTTCTATGTTTATGACCTCGCCCGCACGACCGACAGCGCGGGAGTTCCGATGACCTGTATTCTGACCTCCGAGGGTCTTGCGGCACTTGATGATACGGGACGGCTTCTGTGGGTTTCCGATATCCGCGACACACGTTCCATGATCGTAACCGGAGAACACGGACTGCTGCTTTTGTGCAGTACGCGCGGAAAACAGTCTCTGACACGGCTGAACGCGGACAACGGACACAGCGCGGGAGAGATCGCACTCGATGAAGCTATGCAGACCGACGGTGACAGCGTGACGCTGTTTTCGGGCGGTGACGGTGTACTGTACGCCCAGAACCGCCGCGGTGTCTGGTCAATGTCGATTGCGGCGCAGGAAGATGGCACATTGGTTGCCGACGGAACGCTTCGGATGGATTTTGCGCTGTCAGAGGTTGCTGTTTCCGATGTGGAAGCAGTTTCTGCGATCGATGAACGCACGCTGTATCTGGTACTGCGCACCGAGACCACAAACGAGGATATGCGCAGTGAGCTGTACCGCTATGACTACGTTCTTCCGGAGGATGTCACGGTCAAGGAAGAACTCATTCTCGCGCGGTTTGGTACCCATCCGTATCTTGAAA
>JAFYTT010000027.1 GCA_017558715.1 Clostridia bacterium
CTTCGGGTTGTTGACATCGGTAACGTCGTAGCAGTACAGTCTGTCGGAGTCGTAGTTGGTGATGAAGTACAGGTAGTAGCTGCCGTTGACTTCACGGACACATGCGCCGTTGACACCAACCTTGCCTTCGATTTCGATCTTGACCCACTTAATCTCGGACAGACCGTTTTCGGAGCAGATTGCGAAGTAGACCGCGCCGTTGTTTGCCTTGTTGGCAACGCCCATGTAGACATAGCCGCGATTGTCGGCTGCGAGCGCCTTGATGTATGCGCCTTCGTCTTCAGCGGGATCGAACTGATAGGTGCAGACAGGATCGCCGGTCTTGGCATCGAACTGATAAACAGTAGGAATACCGCCGTTGAGCAGACCGCCGTAGTAATACTTGCCGTTGGGATCAACAGCGAACGCACGCATCTGAACTGCGTCGAGTGTACCCTGTTCGTAGAGCGCGAATTCAGAGAAAGAGAGGTTTGCGAACACATCGTCATACTCACCTGCGTTGACCGCACAGGTTGCGATCATCATGACGGAGAGGACGAGCGTCAGAAGTTTGAGCATCTTCTTCATGGTAAATAATCTCCTTTGGTAAATTTTTCGCGGCACATGATTGTGGCATAGTGTGCTGTGTTAATCCTATTGTAACGCAAAACAGTTTGTTTGTCAATATGATTTTGGAAATTCATGCAGAAAATTGTGGAGAAAATTTCATAGTTTGGTTAATATGCCGCGATATTGACACGCTCCACCGTCGGAAGCGGTTCGTTTTCGGACAGCCCCAAAAAGCGTGAGGCGGCATGAGCAAAGCCCTGCGGCTCATCGCTGACATAAAAGCGGGATGTGCCGGGGGGTGCAGTCGGGGTTTGCATTTCCCTCTCGGAAAGCAGTTTTGCAAGACTCTGTGCCGCCTCATACCCGGTATCGATCAGTGTGACATCGGGGAGCACGGCGGAGATGACCGCAGAAAGGAGCGGATAATGCGTACAGCCGAGAATCAGCGTATCGGCACCGCTTTCTTTGATCGGCGCAAGATATCGCTCGGCAGTCAGACGGGGAATCGGGTCATCCGCATCGACAAAACCGTTTTCGACCAGCGGCACAAACAGGGCACATGCCTGACTTGTGACGCGGAAATCGGGATTTTGGGCAAGCAATGCCTGCTCGTAGGCACCCGATGCAATGGTGGACGGCGTTGCAATGATGCCGATGTTGCCGTTCTTTGTTGCGCGCGCGGCGGCTTCCACGGCAGGATCGATGACACCGATGATCGGGATATCGTTGTTTTCCCGAAGCATATCAAGCGCGTTTGCTGATACGGTACCGCAGGCGACGACAACCGCCTTGCAGTCCGCATGGGACAGAAGAAAGCGGATATCCTGCGCGGCATAACGGCGGATTGTCTCGCGGGAGCGCGTGCCGTAGGGAACACGACCCGTGTCACCGAAATAGATCAGATCCTCTGCGGGCAGAAGTGAGCGAATTTCACGGACAGCCGAAAGTCCGCCCAGCCCGCTGTCAAACACCCCGATAGGGCGATTGCGGTTTTTGTCAGCCATTACTTACCTGCCGTTTCCGCAAGCGCAATCAGGTCATCAAGCAGTGCGGGGATGGACTTGCCCATATGATTCCACATTTTCGGATACATGCTGATGGAGGTAAAACCGGGAAGGGTGTTGATTTCGTTGAAAATGATCGATTCATCCGCTGTGACAAAAAAGTCGACACGGGACAGACCTTTGCATCCGAGAATTTCGTAGATCTTGACGGCATATCCGCGGACAGCCTCCAGCGCTTCCTCGGATATGCGCGCGGGAATATAATCGGAGGAGGTATCGGTGATGTATTTTGCGTCGTAATCGTAAAAGTCAGCGCCGGAATTGATCTCGCCGGGGATCGATGCCATCGGGTGTTCGTTGCCGAGTACCGCACATTCGACCTCGCGTCCGATGATACATTCCTCAACCAGGACCTTATCGTCATACGATGCGGCAAGCTGCAGCGCAGAGCATAGCTCCGTACGGTTATCTGCCTTGGAAACGCCGATAGACGAGCCGGCATTGGCGGGCTTGACGAACAGCGGATATGCGCTGACCGCTTCCGCTTCATTACAGCAGACATCGGGTTCGCTGTCGATGCGGGATTTGGTCAGAACGGCACACTTTGCCTGCGGAATACCGAAATTGTTGAGGATGAGCTTGGTGAAAACCTTATCCATGGCGACAGCCGATGCGGCGGTGTGCGGACCGACATACGGGATACCCGTCATGGAAAGCAGACCCTGCAGGGTACCGTCCTCGCAGTAAGCGCCGTGCACCATCGGAATGACAACATCAATGGCGATGGTATCAAACGTATTTGCGATGTCTGTTTCCACATACAGATTGTGATCTCCATAGGAGGAGGACAGCATGGCACGGCGCAGATTAGCGGTATCGGTATGCCAGGTATCGTCAAGAATCTTTTCGTTTGTGCCGGTATAATGATACCAGCGTCCGTCGATCGTCATGCCGACACGGATGATACGGTACGTTTCTTCGTTCAATGCATCCAGAACGGTACAGACGGAGCGCAGGGAAACCTTGTATTCGGTGGACTTGCCGCCGAACAGACAGAGAACTGTTTTTTTCATCATGTAAATCCTGACTTTCAGATTTGAAAGTTCCTTTCCGAGGGAAGTGTTTTATGAAAGGGATACGGCAGAATATGATGCGCAGTACGCAAATATTCAATATGAAGATATGCCGTCTTCAAACATGTGCGGTCGGTCCGGCACGCGCGAGACGGCATGAAGCTTCTGATATGGTTATGCTTTGGGATGCGGTTTGATGACAGCGACGCGGTCGTTGCCGTCATAATCGCGGCGGATGATGCAGGTACAGTCGTATTCCTGGGCAAGTGCGCGGATGGCACGCTTCTGGTCATAGCCGATCTCGAAAATGATGCATCCGTCCTCGGCAAGATGACCGAGATATCCTGCGAGAATGGCGCGGTAATACCGCATGCCGTCCTCGCCGCCGTCAAGTGCGGTACGCGGTTCCATTTGCACCTGTACATCGAGTGTTTCAATCACAGCGGTGGAGATATACGGAGGATTTGCCGTGATAACCGAAGGTGCGGCAGAGTTCTGCGGGATATCACCGCCCAGAACATCGCCGTGGACCAGCGTGAAGCGTCCTCCCAGCTTTTCGGCAAATTTTGCGATATTGCGTTCCGCCGTTGCTTCGGCTGACGGATACAGCTCTACACCGTATGCTGCGGGAATGTCATCGCGCTGCAGAAGAACGGCGATCGGGACACAGCCGGACCCGGTACACAGATCCCACAGAACACCGCCTGCGGGCAGACGCGATGCCGCCTCCTCGACGAGTGTTTCGGTATCGGCGCGCGGAATCAGGCATCCCGGCGCACAGTAAAAGTCTTCTCCGCAGAAGGGAGAAATTCCCAGAAGATAAGCGAGCGGAATACCCTCTCCGCGGCCTTTTGCAGCGGCGATACAGCGCATTGCGACCGTTTCCGCAGCTTCTTCCGCTCCGCGCAGAAGAACGGCGGCACGGTCCAGTCCTGCGACGAGGCGCAGAATTTCATCGGCTTCGTATACCGTATCAATGGGAAGACCGGTCAGTTTACCGGCATCGGATAATGTTGTACGCAGTGTGCGTCTCAGTTCAGCGTAAGTCATCATGGTGATTATTCTGCGGAAGTGTTGCAGACTTCCTTTTCACATTCCTTGGTTTCGGTGGTTTCTTCTGCGGATGCATCCGATTCGGGCTTTTTGCCGACAATGCGGTAGCTCTCGCCCGGAACGGCATAGGTTTCAAAGTCGGGATATTCGTCCTTGAGTGTGTACTTGACCGCGGCAATGGCGATTTCAATCTGATCGTCATCCGGTTCCTTGGTTGTCATGTGCTGCATCCAGAGACCCGGGGCGGAAAGAATTTTCGTGAACAGATTGTCGTGCTTGCCTGCATACATAATGAACTCAAAGGAAAGACCGACGATCAGCGGCAGCATTGGCAGCTTGATCAGCAGGCGCATCCAAAGAGCGTCCCATGTGATGAACGATGCGAAAATGATCGATACGATCAGAACGACGAAGATGAAGCTCGTGCCGCAGCGCGGATGGAATCTTTTCTGTGCGCGGACGTTTTCAACGGTCAGATCGAGTCCCTGCTCGTAGCAGAAGATCGTTTTGTGTTCGGCACCGTGATACTGGAAGGTTCGTTTGATGTCATTCATAAAGGAAACAGCCCATACATACAGTACAAAGATGCCGATACGCAGACAGCCCTCAATGACATTTTTGAACCAGCCGAGATTGCCGCCTGCAAGAGTATCCAGTCCCTTGGTGACGAGCATCGGCAGATAGAAGAACAGTCCGAAGCCCAGCGCAACACCGAGCACGCCGGCAAAGACCATGACGATGTCAAGAATGCTCTTGCCGAAGGTTTTTTCCAGCCATTTTTCAAACTTTGTCGGTTCTTCTTCCTCCAGTCCGTAGGCATCGGCAGAGATACCGAGCACTTTGTAGGAAAGAATAAAGCTTTCGACCATATTGATGACGCCGCGGATGATCGGCAGACGCAGAAGCTTGTGCTTGTCGCGGACGGTCGTATACTTGTGGTCGGAAATGCGGATTTTTTTATCCTGCTGACGAAGTGCGATGGAATACGTTCCGCCCGCCTTCATCATGATGCCTTCCAGAACCGCCTCGCCGCCGATTTTGCCGCGCTTGCATGCCAGCGGATCGGTGCAGCTGTTCTGTTCGGTTGTTTGTTTTTTTTCTTTTGCCATGAATATCCGTTATCACCTTTGCCGGGCAAAAGTGATCTCCTTTCGGTTTTTGGTATCCGGAAAGCGAAATTTCCGGAATATCTTATATTATAACAGATATTTTGCATAAAGGAAAGGCTTTTTCAAAAGATTTAACAATTTGCTTGCAATTTTCGTATAGGAGCGCCGATGGATCCCGTTTGGGATAGGTGTCAGCAGAAGAAACAGCAAAAAAATTCACATCTGATATATTGAAAATTTTCAATGATTGTATTATAATAATGAATGAGCCGCGGACTGCGGTTTCGGTAACATCAGTAAAGGAGAGAATACGATGCTTCCTTCCCTCAGAAATTTTGCGATCACGTTTGTGGTATCGCTTCTCATATTTGCGGCGCTTGCATATTTTCTTGCCGATTTTGCCATGGAAAACTTCTCCGGCGGATTTACAAAGGAGACGGAGACGGTAACGGATACCACAGAGGAAACCGTCGGTGTATTCAATCCGTTTGAAGAGGTGGAAAATCCCGGAACAACGATGATTCAGGGTACCTCCTTCAACTTTGTTCTGATTGGTCTTGATTATCAGAAGGATGTGTTTGACGATTACCATGCATCCATGCCCGATTATCTGTCCAAGGCGCTTTCCGGCGTTCAGGATGCCGGTGTCGGTCAGCTCCTGTCCTACGAAATGACGCGCGATATTTCTGCGGATGCCGTGATTGTCGGTCGTGTGGACAAAGAGGATCACCGATTGGTTCTGACAGCACTTTCGGGCAATACCCGTGTGTTTGTAGACGGCGTCCATACCGCGCTCGGATCGGTGTTTATGGAAAAGGGACTTGACTTTTTCCTTGGCAAGGTCAGTGCGATCACGGGCTTTTCCTTTGATTATTACGGCGTTGTCAGCATTCCGACGATGGCATCGATCATCGATCAGCTCGGCGGTCTGTCGTTCAAGGTTCCGTGCGATATGGAATATGAGGACCCGGTGGAGGGGCTGACCATCTCGCTGAAGGCAGGCTCTCAGTGGCTGTCCGGGGAAACGGCAATGCAGGTTCTGCGGTATGCAGACTATGAAAATCGCGACATCTCCCGACTTGCGGTGCTCCGCGAAATGGCAATCTCCATGATGACCTCCATCAATAAGATCACAACGCTTGCGCATGCACCCGATTTGTATAAATCACTGAAAAACGGAATTTCCACCAATCTGCGCCTTGCGGACTTCACCGACAATCTTGATCTGATCTTCCGCATCGGCGATTTTGAGGTGGTCAATTATGAATATCCCGGAAAAATGACCGTCGAAAACGGTGACCCGATGTTTGTGCCCGATACGGCAAAGGCAATTTCCGCGCTGCTGCAGTATCGTTCCTGATAAGCCATCATTACAAGGAGTGACGTGAAATGATCAATAGGGTTTTCTTTACCGAAGGGCAATTTGACGCCATTCGTCAGCGCGCGGAAACAGACGCACATGTAAAAATGCTGGTCGATACCGTGCTGAAAGAAGCCGAAACCACTTCGGCTGCAGGTGAGCTTGCATTCGCATACTATTACACCGGCGATGCTTCCTATCTTGACCGTGCGCATCGTCATGTGATGGAACAGCTGGATAACCCGAGCTGGGATCCCGAAGGATTCACCAGCACCGATCTTCGCACGGCGGCATTGTGTGAGCAGATGGCGGTTGCCTATTCGTTGTTTGCCGATCGGATTCCGTCCGAGGACAGACGGCGCATTGCGCTGACAACATGGGAGCGCGGCATTTTGCCGATCATCCGTCAGTGGGTGTCTGCCGGACATAAGGTGCACGCCTTTGATACGATGGGGCACAACTGGTGGCCGGTCTGTGTGGCATCGGGTGCATTTGCGGGGATCGTCATGCAGGATGATCTCGCGGCATACGGCATCGAAGGTGCGGCAGCGCTGGTTCAGACGGCTGTTGACGGTCTTGCGGCATGGTTTGCCTATTCCGGAAACCCGATGAACGTCAAGCCCCCTTCCTTTGATCGCGGCGCGTTTTATGAAGGCGTGACCTACGTTGATTACCTTCTGCACGAATATCTGGAGTTCGCCATTGCCTACCGTGCAATCACGGGACACCATCCGTTTGACGATATGCGGTATTTGATGGACTGTGCCGATTTTCTTGTCCATTCCTCGTATCCATCCACCAAGGGCGAGCGTGATTACTATCTTTCGTTCGGTGATGCGGACGGATTCGGCTATCTTCATGCGCCGCTCCATCTGTTGGCTTACGGTATCGATCATCCGGGTGTACGCTGGCTGGCACGTCAGTACAGCGATCAGAATTCTGCGGCTTTGATGCGTCTGCGGGTCTATGAGCAGCTTTACGATCTGCCTGCGGTACCCCCGAAGGCAACGTCTGTCTGCTCTGACAAGATCGGCTGGGCGATTTTCCGTGATAACTGGGATAAGAACAGCACCGTGCTTGCTGTCAAGTGCGGCGATACCTGGAACCACGCGCATGCCGATGCGGGACACTTTGTGCTGTACAAAGACGGTGTCTGTGAGATTTTCGACTCCGGCAGTCCCGCCTCCTACTCCAATCCGCGCTATATTCCGTATTATACGGACTCCATTTCGCACAATACGGTTCTGTTCGAGGGCAGAGGACAGGATTTCCGTGACAACTACAAGAACCATGCCCACAATCCCGGAAAGCTGTACAACTTTGTTGATAAGCCCGGTTTCCGCTATGTCGTCGCAGATGCCTCCGGTCCGATGAGCCGGTATTTCCGCAAGCATCACCGCCATTTTGTCTGGGTTGACGGCGCGGTTGTCATTTACGATGACATCGAGTGCTATGACTGCGGACGTGTCAGCTTTGTCCTGCATGCCGAGGAGGAGAATTGCCATCGGATGCTGACACCGCATGCAACGGAGATCCATGAAGGATGGATTGATCTCGGACACGGCAGAGGAGAATTTGAGAAACCATACAAGCGCTATACGATCCATACCGACACGGAAGGACATGCAAAGTTCGTTTCTGTCCTCGTTTTGGATGAATCCATAACACCGGTCTATGAGGAAGTTGAAAACTCGTATTGTACGGCTCCCGAGGAAACAAAGTATTCGTACCGTCTGACGCTTGGCGAAACGGTGGTCTACATCAATACCCGTGCGGACGGCAAGGTCGTACACCGCAACTGCGACAATCTGTTTGACGGCATTTATACCGATGCGGAAATCCTGCTCTGTAAGAACGGCATGCCGTATGCCGTTGTCAACGGATCTGCCGTCAGAGAGGGAAAAGAAGGCAGATGGGCACTCGATGTCTGGGCGCGCATCACCGATACCATTCCGGGAAACGATCTGCGAACCACAACAGAATCCCTGTAACAGTTCCGGGACAGACGATGCCCGGTCTCAATAAATTCTCGAAAGTGAGGAACTACTCTATGAAAAACAGACTTGACCGATCGAAATTCTTCCTTGGCACATACATTCTTCAGCCGTATGCGCGTACGGAAACCCACATCAAGGATCTTGCAGATGCAGGCATTGATGTTGTCATGTGTATGCAGTCCGACTACAAGGCGCTTGACCTGTTTGCCAAGTACGGCGTCGGTGCGATTGTCAACGATGTGCTCCCCGGCTGGTGGGGCGGTGACGGTGACCGCGCAGGTACGATGCACAAGATCAATACCTGGGACAAGTACGAAGCAGGTGCTGCAAAGTTCGTCGATCATCCCGCAATCGTCGGTATCGACACGGGCGATGAGCCGTCGGCACTTGACTTCCCGTATTACGGACGTGTCATGGACTTTACCGAGAAGCATTTCCCGGGTCAGTTTGCGTATCTGAACCTGTATCCCAACTATGCATCCGTCTCTCAGAACAACGCGACGGAAACCGTCAACCAGCTTGGTACGCCGACCTATGCAGAACACATCGCCGAATACTGCAAGCATGTCGGCACGGACTACATCTGCTATGACTTCTATATGTATTCCGCATCGGTTGCGGGTGCATATGAAAACCTCCGCATTGTTGCCGATGCCGCACGCGATACGGGTCGTTCCATGTGGATTGTTCTGCAGGTCAACTCCAATAAGCCTGACATCTGGATCACTGAAAATCAGCTTCGCTTCCAGGCGTATACCGCAATGGCATTCGGTACCGAATCCATCATCTGGGCATGCTGGACCGCCGGTTGGTGGCACAATCAGGTCGTCGATGCAAACGGCGAAAAGACACAGCAGTACGAAAAGCTGAAGACCGTCAATCATGAAATCAAGGGCTTTGCCGATACTTATATGAAGTACCGCCGTACTTCGACGCACTTCATCGGTTTCGGTGAAAACCATCCTGACCTTGCGAAGCTCGCCTATGAGCCGAAGGAATCCCTGTCTACCGGTATCTTCTTTGATGTGACCGCACCCCAGCCGATCGTTGTCGGTCAGATGGTCGCCAAGAATGCCGATGACGGCTATGCACTGATGATTGCAGCAGCGGACGATGCACAGGATGTCGATCCCAAGTCTTATGAAGTGACGTTCCGCGCTTATGACCGCGTTGTTACCGTTTACCGCGGCAATACAGCAGAGGTTCTTCTGCCCGATGCAGACGGCGTCTACCATATCCCGATGACCTCTTGCGCAGGTGCGCTCATTACCGCGAAGTAAATTCACGGCGCGAAGTAAATTCACGGCGCGAAGTAAATTCACGGCGTTAAATAATTTTTATCCTGATATAGCAGAAAGCTCCGGTCGTAATGGCGAGTGTCCGTAAAACAGTTTCAGTCCAGGCAGGTAATTCTGCCGGGACTGTTCTTGTATATATAGCTGCCACACGATAAAATAACGCATATAGATAAACTTAAATTTGACAAAGGAGTGTGAGTGTATGAAAAAGATTATAACAATAGCACTTATAGTTATTTGCTTTTGCGGGTTGGTAGGATGTTCACAAAAAAATGACGAGGTTTTGCACCTCGGATTAAATGCCACGATTGTGGAGATTGATGCTTCAAATCACATTCTCTATGTTACAGACTTAGGAAATGATGAAATCTTTGGCGATAGATGTGCCATTGATTGCAATGAAGCTATTGAAAAATACAATCTTTGCTATGTCAACTATGATGCTGAAGATGATGTTAGAACGATTGAATTTGA
>JAFYTT010000028.1 GCA_017558715.1 Clostridia bacterium
ATTATGCCGTCGGTATACCGCAAAAGCTGTTGTTCCACCGTATCAACAGCAGTATCCCATGCCCCGTGCAGAAGCTCGGCATCGGCGTTCAGTGCCGCATAACATTCCGTAAATGCGATTTCACTCTCTCCTGCCATCGGAAAATGTTCCAGCTGCGTATGGGCCAGTCCCGCCTGTATTTCGATGTATCCTTCTCCGCTTCCGTTTTCCGCTCCGGCAAGAAACTCCCCCCAATGGCGACCGCCTGCTCCCTGTCCCCAAAGAAACAGCTTCCGACCTTTCAGACGTGATTCCGAAAAGTGAAGCAGACCGTATCCGTCACGCTCCACTGATGCAATCCATTTTGCACGATCTTCGGGAATCTGGTAAAAGAAATCCAAGGAACGACCGATACTTGTCGGATAGCTGACATCGCATCCGAGTGCGTAGGGAATCTCCGTTTTGTCAAGGACATAATGATCGGCATTGTAATAGCAAATAAACGAGCGGTCGGTCGGAACCAGAACGCGGGTCCCCTCATTCTGCGGTACCGCTATATTCGACCACCAGTACATCGGCGTTTCATGAGTTACGGTATTTTCGATCACATTGCGGATATACAGAACCGACGAATCCTCCGGCAGCCACGCATTGACCGAATAAACCACACCGCGGATGCGTTCGTATTCATACATCGAGAGAATTTCGTTTCCGTCTGCATCCTCGCGGCGGACTGCAAACATCGGTGAGCAGGTCAGTGGGTTGTGTCCCTTGATGCCGACGTTGAATTCCACGCCGCCGGAAAACCATGCGTTGCGAAGTGCCAGATTACACGGCTGAAATACAGGATTAACATATAACAAATCCCGTTTTGCGATTTTGTCGTATAACTGCCATAGTCGTCCGCCCATGGTCGGCAGAAAGACAGCACGCAGATATTTATTTTCCAATACGACGGTCGGGAATTCCGTTTCATGTCGCTCTCTTGTGTAACCGTCCTGTGTCAGATACGGAAGCATCGTCGGCAGCATCCCCCAGCCGATCCACCGTGATTCTTCTTCAGTGACTGCTGCAGTCATCTCATATCCTGCGTGAATATACGTATTATTCATGATATCCGGCAGCGGATTTGGCTGCCCGAGGGGAGCTGCTGGAATGGTCATTGTCTCATAACGAATCATTTTTCTCCGAATACCTCCTGTACCAAGTTACATAATTCTGATTTACTGCGAAGTCCAAGCCGTTTCAGGATATGAGAAAGCCGATACTTCAGCGTTCTCTCTGACAGGTACAGCCGTCCTGCCAGCTGTGAATAGGTTTCTCCACGTGCTGTGCCGAAAATAATATCCCGATCAATCGGATCGCTGTGCTGCATATCATTTTCAAGCATGATCAGCCGGCTGACCAAGCTTCCGCCGAAATAGTCCGGCAGGTTCTGATTTCCCACATGGAAGGTCAGTTCTGCATCATCAAACGGAACACAGCCCGTCGATTCTCTTACAATCAATTCCGCTGGAATTCTGACAAGTGCCAGTGCTCCGGTTTCGCTGTGCAGCTGATATTCATGCAGACGAACCGCTTCTCTGCCAAGTGCATAATAATCAAAATTGACGGTTGTCAGGGAAGGTTTTGCATTCATACCAAGAAAAGAATTTCCCATACCGAGGACCGGATAGGATTCCCCAACATCGATTCCATGCTTTTTCAGACAGGTGATAGCAAGAATTGCTGTTGTATCATTGGAACAGATCATGGCATCCGCACCAAGGGACA
Source organism: Clostridia bacterium (assembly GCA_017558715.1). Classification (GTDB taxonomy): domain Bacteria; phylum Bacillota; class Clostridia; order Oscillospirales; family CAG-272; genus RGIG3925. The sequence goes on from JAFYTT010000028.1 coordinate 1,753, forward strand.
ACGCTTCATTCACATATTCGGAAATGCTTTCCTCAAGCCCTGCCTGCTCACAGAAATATACGGTATCATGAGCATCGGTCTTCTCTGCATATTCACGGAAGACTGCCGCTTTTCGGTGATCGGCATCGGATGATGGATTCAATCCAACCAGAACGGGCTTTGTTTTTCCAAGCTGTTTCAGATAAGCAATCGAATCGCGCACAGCATGTTCCAACGCAAAGCAGACCCCACCGGCATCAAAGGGGAATGTCGGCATACAGGCACCGACAAAAATCGGATAACCTCCATGTGTCAGAACATATTCGGCCGATGATGAGAACCATTTCGTTGTCGTTCCTACGAGCAAAACCGGCTGCTCACTGAATGACAGCGGTTCTGTCTCTTCCTGAACAGAAAAATATGCTGTATTGATATGCTTTTTGTTTTGCTGCGCTTCTTCTTTGATACCCTCTATCAGCCGTTTGATCCAATAATCGTTTTTTCCCGACGGCTGAATCAGTACATACAATTGATAATCTTTCATCATAATCGACAACCTTTCCAAATCGAAAGATGTAATATTGTCATATTATCTATGGTTTTATTATATCACAAAGCTACATTTCTCACAAGGAAAAATGCAGCTTCGAATATTCACTAATTTTGCACTTTTCACCATTTATATACAATAAACCGTTGTGCGGATAAAGTAATAATTATCTTCGAGATGACAATTTTCAACGCTAACAAAATGGGAAAGAGGGGAAAGAACGGTTAAGATTCTGAACCTGCGAAGAAATACGAACTTTTCACTGCAGGCCTGTATGCAGTAAACACAAAAAGCATGATCGATCCATTTATCGGTCATGCTTTTCGTTCTGCATACTATTTAGTTACCAAGCGCCTCGAATGCTTCTACGGTTGCTGCCAGGTCAGCTTCAGCCGTAGCAACAAGCTTTTCAATCGGAGAAACGATTTCTGCTTTGCCTGCATTCAGACATTGCATCGCTTTATAAACAAGACCGCCCCATCCGTAAACATAACCAAGCTCAAATGCGCCGTTTGAGAACATGATATCGAGCATCTTTTGTGCCTGTTCATCCTGTGCGTACTTGTAGTCCAGTGTTTCATCAAAGAAAACCTTGCGAACGGTATTACGCGACAGCTCTGCCATGCACTCCAAAATGGTACCGGTACGTTCGGGATCAGGATTGGTTACAGGGATCGCAAGAGCATTGGCTGAAGCAAAGATATAGGTACGGTATTCTTCCTGTGCTTCATCATATTTCGGAAGCGGAACAATACCAATCTCAAAATCAACATCGCGCAAATTCTTTACTGCGCCGAGCGGTTCAAACATAAACAATGCTTTGCCTTCATGCATCATCGCACGGTGCTTTTCCAGCGTAGATGTAGAAACCACGCCGCTCGAATTGAGCGCATTGTTGTGCTTAACGCTAAAAGCGGATTTCACCAGCTTGTCGTAGGTATCCAAAAACCGTTCGCTCAAACCCGACCACACAGGAATATTATCTTCATTTTTCTCGAAAAGGAAGACATTGGAGGTGGACAGAAGACAGATGGAACCGTTTTCTTCATACATCGTAAACGGGTATCGATCGGCCGTAGTCCATTTGTCATCGCCGTCGAGATTGCTCTTGGCTGCCATCATCATATTGAGCATAGCATCAAGTGTCCATGTTCCGTCAAGAACAAGCTGATACGGGTCATCAAGATCGAGTTCCTGCAGAATCTGCTTGTTGAATACCGCCGGGTAGAACGCCTCATAATATGCAACATGCAAATCACCGAACAGTGAAAAAACATAGTCACCGATCGTCACGGAATCGATAGCATTTTTGTTCCACCAAGGGTTCTCAAGATCAATGGACTCGATATCGAGCACATTCATAAGATAACCGTTTGTGGCATGAGAAGTCATAAAACTGAGGTCCAGCGTGTAAATATCATAAACATCATCACCTGCCGGAACAACGCGGGAAATGGTATCAAAGGTATCCCTGTATTCACGGTTTTCGATCTTGAAGGTGATATTCAATGCATCGGCGACTGCCATATTGCGTTCGTAAATCGTATCATCCAGAGTCTCGCCTGTCTGACCCAACTCACCCATGTTGACATAAGCAACATTGGAAAGGTTGTTGAGAATGCGGAATTCATAGCCTTCATAATCGATGGAAGGCTCATTGGCTGCCGTTTCAGCGGTCGTTTGTACGGCATTGGTTTCGATTGGAGTTTCGGCAGTATCGCCGCAGGATGCAAGTACACAAGCCAGTGTCAGCGCCGCAAGTGTCGCTGCAGTCATTCTTTTATTCATGAGATCACTTCTTTCTGTTTTCAAATATTTCAGCACAGTCCAGTGCGATATACGCAAGCAGACCGCCCCAATGATAGAACTTGTCGCTGCTGCCGCTGTTGCATCCCATACCGGTATCGCCGCAATAGTTCTCATGTACATGACCGTGCAGACGCCATTCCTTGAGGATCAGTTCCTCTGACTTATCTGCCAGATCACAGCACTCCTTGGAAAGACCTGCGTGTTTCATAGCGGTATAAACAAGATAGTTCATCGGTGCCCAGATTCTGCCGCGCCAGTAATTCTGATCGGGATATGCCGGATCGTTGCGCGCAATCGACGGCATGATGTAGTCACCCCAGAATTCCTCAGGGTTGTAGAAATGTTCATCCATCATGCGGCGCTTCTGTTCTGCTGAGATATTGTCCGCATGGAGCGCATAAAAGTTGGTAGGAGAAATCCGATGAGAAAGAGAACCGTCCGTCAGACAACGGTTGCAGAACATACCGAATTCCTCATCCCACATGGTCTGTAATGCTGCCTCAACCTGTGCGCGGCGCATATCCAGCTCCGCAATCACGTCGCTGCGACCGACGATCGATGCAAGCTCGCCGAGCGCTCGGCAGTCCATGATGTACAGTCCCATCAGCCCGACATCGGCAAGCAGCATGATATTTCTGTCGGGATCAAAGGCAACTCCGTCATACATCGGCGAGTTGTCAAGACCGCTTTCAAGCGCACCTCCTGCTGTGTCATGGACATGATGTGTTTCCCAATAGTTTCCCGTGACGGGCGTAAAGGCATTGGAACCCCAGCAGAGATATCCCTCTTCTGTCATACGGTTTTGAGCAAACCATCGGTTCCAACCAATCAGGGTATCAAAAACGTGCTCTACAAACCAGCGCTCAGGATACTTCCGATAGATTTCCAGACAGACATACGAGCCGACCGGAGGTTGGGAACGGTCATAAGATTTTCTTCCGTGCGTTGTACCGTAATTCGGAACAAATCCGTCTGCGGTCACTTCTTCGGTGATCGCAATGGCGTTGAGCTGTGCAAGCTC